>NZ_JASJSQ010000070.1:0-26646 GCF_030236855.1 Stenotrophomonas maltophilia group sp. Smal13 | reverse complement strand
GCTGCCGATTCTGTCCCATGACTGCTGATCTGTTGCCCGTCCGCCGGGCCCTCCTCTCCGTTTCCGACAAGACCGGTCTGGTCGAGCTGGCCACTGCGCTGGCGGCACGCGGCGTGGAGCTGCTGTCCACCGGCGGCACCGCCAAGGCGATCCGCGATGCCGGCCTGGCCGTGAAGGACGTGGCCGACGTCACCGGCTTCCCGGAAATGATGGACGGCCGGGTCAAGACCCTGCACCCGATGGTGCATGGCGGCCTGCTGGGCCGTTCGGGCCTGGATGATGCGGTGATGGCCGAGCACGGCATCGGTGCCATCGACCTGCTGGTGCTGAACCTGTACCCGTTCGAGTCGGTCACCGCCAAGGCCGATTGCACCCTGGCCGACGCGGTCGAGAACATCGACATCGGCGGCCCGGCCATGCTGCGCTCGGCGGCCAAGAACTTCGCCCGCGTGGCGGTGGCTACCGATCCGTCGCAGTACGCCGAGCTGCTGGCTTCGCTGGAGGCCAACAACGGCCAGCTGTCGGCTGCCACCCGCTTCGCGTTCTCGGTGGCCGCGTTCAACCGCGTCGCCCAGTACGATGCCGCGATCAGCAACTACCTGTCGGCGGTCACCGCCACCGACGCTGCGGTGCCGGCGCGTACCGAGTACCCGGCACAGATGAACTCCACCTTCGTGAAGGTGATGGAACTGCGCTACGGCGAGAACCCGCACCAGAGCGGCGCGTTCTACCGCGACCTGTATCCGGTGCCGGGCACGCTGGCCACCTTCCAGCAGCTGCAGGGCAAGGAACTGAGCTACAACAACCTGGCCGATGCCGACGCGGCGTGGGAATGCGTGCGCCAGTTCGATGCGCCGGCCTGCGTCATCGTCAAGCACGCCAACCCGTGCGGCGTGGCCGTCGGTGCCGGCAACGGCGATGCCTACGAGCTGGCCTACGCCACCGACCCGACCAGCGCCTTCGGCGGCATCATCGCCTTCAACAAACCGCTGGACGCCGCCACTGCCAAGGTGATCCTGGATCGCCAGTTCGTGGAAGTGCTGATTGCCCCGGACTACGAGCCGGCCGCGCTGGAATACGCACAGAAGAAGGCCAACGTGCGCGTGCTGCGCATCCCGCACGGCGATGGCCTGAACAACTTCGACAGCAAGCGCGTCGGCTCGGGCCTGCTGCTGCAGTCCTCGGACAACCGCGGCATGACCCGCGACGAACTGAAGGTGGTCAGCAAGCTGGCGCCGACCGACAAGCAGTTCACCGACCTGCTGTTCGCCTGGAAGGTGGCCAAGTTCGTGAAGTCCAACGCGATTGTGTATGCCAAGGACAACCGCACGATTGGCGTGGGCGCCGGGCAGATGAGCCGCGTCTATTCCGCGCGCATCGCCGGCATCAAGGCGGCCGATGCGAACCTGGTAGTCGAGGGTTCGGTGATGGCCTCCGACGCGTTCTTCCCGTTCCGCGACGGCATCGACGCCGCTGCTGCCGCCGGCATCAAGGCGGTCATCCAGCCGGGCGGTTCGATGCGCGATGCCGAAGTGATCGCCGCCGCCGACGAACATGGCCTGGCCATGGTGTTCACCGGCGTGCGCCACTTCCGCCACTGATCCTGGAGCGACACGGATGTCCACAGTTTCAATGAAATCGCTGGCCGCCCTCGCCCTCGCGGGCGCGGCCATGCTGGCCGGCTGCAAGCCTGCTGTCGAGCCCAGCGCGAGCCCGAAGGCAGATGCGCCTGCGATGGCCCCCGCCTCACCGGCGCAGCATGTCAGCCGCACCGCACGACTGCAGGCTTTCCTGGTCCAGCGCTACGGCAGCAACGCCACGCTCTCCGCTGAATGGCGCGGCAGCTGGACCGACGATGGCGATACCCATGCGGTGGACTGGCAGGTCTGCGCGGAACAACCGGTGGTGAGCGGGGACAGCTGGCAGCAGTTGTTGGCCGTGTGCGGTGCGCTGGTCGATGGCGCGCACATCGACCCGGGAACCATCGAGTTCTTTGTGCTGCGCCCCAAGGGCGATGGCTTCGAGGTGACCAGCGAACTGACCGGCGAGCGCTTCGGTAGCGGCGGCCAGCCCGGCACCGCCAGCATCATCCGCGCCGGCAGTGACTTCTATGGTTTCCGCGTCGAGGACGGCTGGTTCGGGCAGGGCTTCTCGCTGCTCTCGCAGTCGCTGATCCTGCCGGGCCCGAACGGCCTGGTGGCCAGTGGCAGCGTGCGCAGCCATATCGACAATGACGCCCAGTACGAGTGCGACACGGTCGACGCCAGTACCGACCCGGACACCGCCAATGACTGCCGCACCCGCCGCTTCAGCATCGATTTCGCCCTGCGTTTCGACGACAGCGACCGCAGCGCGCGGGTCTGGCCGCTGCTGATCGACGAAACCGGCACCACCTGCGGTGGCAAGCAGGTCCGGCAGCAACACCGCTTCACCCTGGACCCGAAGACCTGGGCCTATTCCTTCCCCGAATCGCTGCGACGCGAAGGCTGCGAGTGAACCACGCGCGCCGCCGGGGATATCGATCTTCCCTTCCCACGCAATCTGGAATCTCGTGATGAACGTACTTGTCATCGGCTCTGGCGGCCGCGAACACGCCCTGGCATGGAAGCTGGCCCAGTCCTCCCGTGTCACCGAAGTGATCGTGGCGCCCGGCAACGCCGGCACCGCCAGCGAAGACAAGTGCCGCAACGTGGCGGTCAAGGTCACCGATATCGACGGCCTGCTGGCGCTGGCACAGGCCGAAGGCGTGGCGCTGACCGTGGTCGGCCCGGAAGTACCGCTGGTGGCCGGTGTGGTCGACCACTTCCGCGCTGCTGGCCTGCGTATCTTCGGGCCGACCGCTGCTGCCGCGCAGCTGGAAGGCAGCAAAGCCTACGCCAAGGACTTCCTGGCCCGCCACAACATCCCCACCGCGTTCTACGCCGTGCACACCGAGGTGGACGCCGCGCTGGCCTACATCCGCGAGAAGGGCGCACCGATCGTGGTCAAGGCCGATGGCCTGGCCGCTGGCAAGGGCGTGATCGTCGCAATGACCCTGGCCGAAGCCGAAGACGCGGTGCGTGACATGCTCTCCGGCAACGCGTTCGGCGATGCCGGTGCACGCGTGGTGATCGAGGAATTCCTCGACGGCGAGGAAGCCAGCTTCATTTCGATGGTGGACGGCATGCATGCGCTGCCGATGGCCACCTCGCAGGACCACAAGCGCGTCGGCGACGGCGATACCGGCCCGAACACCGGCGGCATGGGCGCCTATTCGCCGGCCCCGGTGGTCACGCCGGAGGTGCACGCCCGCGTGATGCGCGAGGTGGTGAACCCTACCGTGCAGGGCATGATCGCCGACGGCATCCCGTTCACCGGCTTTCTCTACGCCGGCCTGATGATCGATGCCAACGGCGCACCGAAGGTGATCGAATTCAACGTGCGCTTCGGCGACCCGGAAACCCAGCCGGTGATGCTGCGCCTGCAGTCGGATCTGGTCGAGCTGGTGGAAGCCGCCATCGACGGCCGCCTGGACCAGGTGGAAGCACACTGGGACGCGCGCCCGTCGCTGGGCGTGGTGCTGGCGGCGAAGCCTTACCCGGAAACGCCGATCACCGGTGACGTGATTTCCGGCCTGGGCGATGTGCCGGCCAGTGCCAAGGTGTTCCATGCCGGTACGGCATTGGATGCGCAGGGCCAGGTCGTCAGCGCCGGCGGCCGCGTTCTGTGCGTGGCCGCACTGGGCGACAGCGTGCGCGACGCGCAGGCGAATGCGTATGCAGGCGTGGCCAAGGTGACCTGGGCCAATGAGTTCCACCGCAACGACATCGGCTGGCGGGCGATCGCGCGCGAAGAGTGACGGCCGCGCCGCAGCCACGCATGGCGTGGCTCTACTGACACTGGGTAGATCCACGCCATGCGTGGATTGAACGCCTCGGAAAAACAAAGGCCCGGCAGAACCGGGCCTTTGCTTTACAGGACTGCTTCGAGTCCCTTCCGATCAATCAGGTTAAGCAACTTCAGTGACGGTCCGCTGGGCTTCTTTTCGCCCTGCTCCCAGCTGCGTACGGTGGAAACGCTGGTATTGAGAACTCCCGCAAAGACCGGCTGACTGAGCTGCAATGACGTACGCAGGGCACGTATCTGGGCACTGCTGTACTCAGGCACCGGCTCAAGGCAAAGCGCTTCGTAGCTGCTCAATCGACGTTTATCGATGAAACCATGCGCGTGCAGACTCACAGCCGCATCATGCACCGCCTCAAGAAGCGCACTTTTCGCGCGCCGTCGCTCAGGGGTCTTCGTCATGGTCGATCTCCTGTAGATCCCCGTACTCCACGGCACGATTCAACTGCGCCGCACTCATTTTCAGGAACTCCGATGCGTACAACTGCAGCGCATCGCGTTCCGCATTCGTGATCGCAGCACGCTCATTCTTCTCGTAGCCGAAAAGGAAGAACCAATGCCCGCCTCGCTGTGTGGCGACGATGGTTCGGACGCTCCCACGCTTTCCTCGCCCCGGCAAGGCAACGCGCTTCTTGAAGATTCCGCCGCCAAGATCAGCATCCACCAGACCCCCTTCCATTTCACGTACCGACCGGTACAGCGCAGCGTCGGACAGGGTGGTCCTGCGCATGCTGCGATTGAAACTTCGTGTGCGGAAGACGCGTGGCATGATCATACCATGCCACTGCGTGGTACGGCGTGAACATCAGCATCCAGCACATGATCCGGTCGGCGCAATCACCGCTTTGGCGTCAGACTAGAGCCACGCCATGCGTGGATGAGAACGCCACCAAAAAGAAAAAGCCCGGCATTGCCGGGCCTTTCTTCAATCCAGCGCCACCCCGCTTACGCGGTGAACAGCGCCTTCATCTTCTTCAGCGCATTGGCTTCAACCTGGCGGATACGCTCGGCCGACACGCCGTATTCGTCAGCCAGTTCCTGCAGCGTCACCTTGCTGTCCGCATCCAGCCAGCGGCGGCGGATGATGTCGCGCGAGCGCGCATCCAGCTCGGCGAGGCCTTCGCGCAGCAGCTGCATCTGGTTGTCTTCGCTGTCTGCACGTTCGTAGGCCATCGACGGGTCTTCGTCGTTGGCAACCAGGTACGCAGCCGGCGACGGCGGCGCGTGTTCGTTGTCCTCGTCGGTCGGCGCATCGAAACCGATATCGCGACCGGACAGGCGCGACTCCATTTCCATGACCTCGCGCTCGGACACGTTCAGGTCCTTCGCCACCGCGCTGACCTCAGCCGCGTTCATCCAGCCCAGGCGCGTCTTCGACTTGCGCAGGTTGAAGAACAGCTTACGCTGCGCCTTGGTGGTGGCGACCTTCACGATGCGCCAGTTCTTCAGGATGAACTCGTGCATCTCGGCACGGATCCAGTGCACGGCAAAGGAGACCAGGCGCACGCCCATGTCCGGGTCGAAGCGCTTGACCGCCTTCATCAGGCCGATGTTGCCTTCCTGGATCAGGTCGCCCAGCGCAAGGCCGTAGCCGTTGTAGCCGCGGGCCACGTGCACCACGAAGCGCAGGTGCGAATGCACCAGCTCGCGGGCGGCGTCGAGATCGTTGCCGTCGCGGAAGCGACGGGCCAGGTCCTGTTCGTCATCGACCGACAGCACCGGGATCTGGTGCACGGCACCGATGTAGGCGTCCAGCGAACCGAGCGCACTGGGAATCGGGAGATTGTTTGCCACAAGGGCAGTAGAGGTGTTCTGGCTCATAGGCACCCATCTTAGCAGTCCGGGATTTGGACTGCTAAAGGAGGAAAAAGTTCCAGCATCCTATTGATGCAACACTGGTCCCAAACAGAGCCCTACCGTAGCGCGATTTGATGACAGTGGCGAGCACGCTTTTCGGGATTCACAATCCCTTGGAATTCAATCAATTACCTGCTGGAAACCGGCCGATTCCGGTCAAGCGGAGCTGAACGGGCCGTCCGCAGAGCCCATTCAGGCCCGGAAACGTTGCCCGGCGTTCAGCCCCGGTCACCCGCCGGCGGTCAGAGCGCCGAACGCGGCGGCAGCGACCAGTCGATCGGGGCCTGGCCGCGGCGCTGCAGGTACTCGTTGGCCATCGAGAAATGCTGGCAGCCCAGGAAGCCGCGGTGGGCCGACAGCGGCGACGGGTGCGGCGACTTCAGCACACGGTGGCGGCGGGTGTCGATGACCTTGCCCTTCTTCTGCGCGTACGCGCCCCAGAGCATGAACACCAGGCCGTCGCGTTCGCGGTTGAGCACATCCACCACGTGGTCGGTGAAACCTTCCCAGCCACGCCCCTGGTGGGCACCGGCCTGGCCCTCTTCCACCGTCAGCACGGCATTGAGCAGCAGCACACCGCGCTGCGCCCACGGGATCAGGCAGCCATGGTCCGGACGCGGGATACCGAGATCGCTCTCGATCTCCTTGTAGATGTTCAGCAGCGACGGCGGCACCGGCACTCCGGGCGCCACCGAGAAGCTCAGCCCATGCGCCTGACCGCGGCCGTGGTACGGGTCCTGGCCGAGGATCACCACCTTCACCTGCTCGAACGGCGTGGCATCGAACGCAGCGAAGATCTGCGGGCCGGGCGGGAACACCGCCGCACCGCTGGCCTTGCGCTGGCGCAGGAAGCTGGACAGCTCGCGCATCTGCGGCTGCATCAGGTAATCGCCGACATGCTGCTTCCAGCTCGGCTCGAGCTGGATCGTCGGGGTGCCGGCTACTTCATCAATCATCACGCCACTTCATCGAATCAGGGGTCCATCGTTCAACCGGGCCAGGCGCAGCTGGAACAGCACCTTGGTGACCAGCAGGCGCTCTTCGATCGGCTTGAGCACCAGGTCGTTGGCACCGGACTGCAGCAGCCCGGTCTGGTTGTGCGGGTTGCCATCGCCGGTCATCACCAGCACCGGCAGGCGACGCTTGCCGTAGCCGAAGTCCACGCGCACGCGCTGCACCACGTCGCGACCGCTCAGTTCGCCCTTCAGGGTGACGTCGGTCAGCACCAGGTCGATGCGGTGGCGACTGCGGCCCAGCGACTCGGCAGTGAGCAGGGTGAACGCCTCTTCGGCGCTGACCACGTGCAGCACGTTCAACTGCTGGCGTTCCAGCATGCGCTTGGTAGCCTCGGCGACCACGCGGCTGTCCTCGATATAGAGGATGGTGGCGCCGGGAATGGTCTGCGGCTGCACGTAGCCGCGGATGAAGGTCGCCAGTGCCTCGTGGCCCAGCGCCTTGTCGAAATAGTCGGTGACGTACTCGGTGAAGCGGCGCTGCTCCAGATGCTGCTGGGCATCGCCGGAGACCACGATCACCGGCACATAGGCCTGGCCTGCGGCTTCGCGCACCATCCGCGCCAGTGCCAGGCCGTCGCCATCACGCAGGGTCAACGAGGTGGTCACCAGATCCACCGGGCCCTGCGCCAGCGCCAGCTGCGCATCCTCGATGCTGTCGCAGCCGATCACTTCCACGCCCGGCAGGTCGCGCTGCAGGACGTCGGCGATCAGCTTGCGGACCAGCTTTGACCCATCGACCACCATCACCCGCGTCGCGGGCCCTTCAAGGTGCTTCAGCGCTTGCGGTTGCATGCCGGTCTCAGGTGTCGGTCGGGCGGGTCTGGCGAAGGAAATGGCCGGTCACCAGCCACGCGCCCAGCCAGCCCAGCAGCAGTGTGCCGAGCAGGACCAGGCTGCCATGCAGCAGGTCCAGGCCGTGCAGCACGAACGGGCTGCCGTAGCTGCGCGAGAGTTCGGCCAGCGGCACGCGCAGGGCGGCGCCGGCCGCAGCAATCAGGGCCAGCGCCACCGCGCCGGCACCCAGGCCATACCACGCGCCCAGGTACAGGAACGGGCGCCGGATGAAGCCATCACTGGCGCCGAGCAGCTGCAGCACGCCGATCTCTTCGCGGCGGGCCTGGATGTCCAGGCGCACGGTGTTGCCGACCACCAGCGCGGCGCCCACGCCGAGCAGCACCGACAGCACCTGCACCAGCCGCGCACCGAACGCCAGCCAGGCATCCAGGCGCTGGCGCCACAGCGCATCGTGCTGCACCAGGTCGGCCTCGGGCAGGCTTTCCAGCGCGCGCGCCAGGCGTGCGTCGTCCTTGCCCTGGCCCGGAGTGATCACCAGCAGCGAGGGCAGCGGGTTGTCGTTGAGTGCATCGATCGCCTCGCCGAGGCCGGCATCGCGCAGTTCCTGCAGGCCCTGCTCCGGCGTGCGCACGTTCACTTCGGCCACGTCATCGCGATCGCGCAGCTGGCCGGCCAGGCGCAGCGCGCCGGGACCATCGACGTTGCCCTTCAGGAACACGTTGATGTCGCGCGACTGCTGCACGCTGCCGGCGAACTGCTTGAGGTTGTCCAGCGCGATCGACAGGCCCAGCGGCAGGGCCAGCGCCAGCGCCATGACCATCACCGTCAGCAGAGTCGCCCACGGCTTGCGGCAGGCGCGGCCGAGGCTGAACACCACGCTGTGCACGTGGTGCTGGAACCAGACGCCCACACGCGACGGGGCGGCGGCTTCGCTGTTTTCGTTCTTCGCCATCGATTACTCCGCCAGGTCCTGCGGCGAGATGTCATCCACCAGCCGGCCGTGGTCAAGGATCAGCACGCGCTTGCGCATGCGGCGCAACAGCGGCAGGTCGTGACTGACCACCAGCACGCTGGTGCCGCGCGCGGGCAGCTCGGCGAACAGGGCCATGATCTCCGCCGCCAGGGTCGGGTCGAGGTTGCCGGTCGGCTCATCGGCCACCAGCAGCTTGGGCTCACCGACAATGGCGCGGGCGATGCCGACGCGCTGCTGCTCACCGGCCGACAGCTGCGAGGGCAGCGCCTTCTCGCGATGGCCCAGGCCCATCCGCTCGAGCACCGAGCGCACACGCTTGTTGATGTCGCTACGGCGGGTGCCGCGCAGGATCAGCGGCAGCGCCACGTTCTCGGCAATAGAGCGGTCCATCAGCAGGCGGTGGTCCTGGTAGACCGCGCCGACCGCGCGTCGATGGCGGGGCACGTCGCCACCGCGCACCTTCAGCAGGTTGCGCTCGTCGAACACCACCGCGCCGCGGCTGGGCCGCTCGTCCAGGTGGATCAACTTGAGCAGGGTGCTTTTGCCCGCACCGGAATGGCCGGTGACGAACAGCATCTCGCCCGGCGCGACCTCGAAGCTGACATCGGTCAGTGCCTCGTGGCCACCGGCGTACTGTTTGCTGACATTGTCGAAGCGCAGGACACTCATGCCCCGATTATGCAGGACCGGCGCGACGTCGTGGAGACGGTCGCGCCATCGGTAGTGCCGGCCGCTGGCCGGCAGCTTCGTGGGTTGCCGGCCAGGGTGGGTGCCGACCGTTGGTCGGCACACCGGTCAAGGTCACCCGACCAACGGTCGGGTGCTACCCGCTGATCGGCAGCGCCGATCAGCTACCCGACAGCATCCGGCGGATCTTGCGGCCGATGCGGGTCAGGAACGAATCGCCGGTATCAGCAGCCGTGCGCACCGGCTTGGCCACCACCTGCACCGGGGTGACCGGGCTGGCGCCATTGCCGGCGGCGTTCTGCACACCCTCGGCACCTTCGACCGGACGGCCGTGGCGACGACGACGGCGCTTGCGCGGCTTGTGCTCACCGTCCACCGCACCTTCCGGTGCGCCTTCAGCACGCGGCGGGCGCGGCGGACGCGGGGCCTGCGCGGCAGCGCCTTCGGCACCGGCGGCCGGGGCGGCAGCGCCCTGCTCGCCTTCCACGCGCGGCTTGCGCGGGCCACGCGAACGGCGCTCGCCGCTGCGCTCACCGTCGCGGCCACCGCGGCCACCACCACTGCCGGAACGGCCGCCACTCCGGCCACCGCCACGGCGCTCCTCCTCGGCAGCGCGGGCTTCGCGCGCTTCGCGGAAGATCTGACCGACGCTTTCGTTGTCCTCGCCTTCCTCGCCTGCAGCCGGGGCCGGGCGTTCCGGGCGCGGCAGCGGGGTCAGCAGTTCCTTGGTGACCGGCTCGGACGGAATCTTCTGCTCGATGTAGGCCTCGATGTCCGGCAGGCCCATCGCATAGCGTTCGCAGGCGAAGCTGATCGCATCGCCCTCTTCGCCCAGGCGCGCGGTACGGCCGATGCGGTGCACGTAGTCTTCGGCGTCGAACGGCAGGTCGTAGTTGTAGACGTACTTGATGCCATCGATGTGCAGGCCGCGCGCGGCCACGTCGGTGGCCACCAGGATTTCCAGCTGGCCCTTCTGGAAGCGGTTGAGCAGGCTCTCACGCTTCTTCTGCGGCACGTCGCCGGACAGCACGCCGACACGGTAACCGGCCTTTTCCAGCGAACGGGCGACGCGTTCGACGAACACCTTGGTGTTGACGAAGACCATGGTGCGCGCGCCTTCGCTGCGCGACAGCAGACCCAGCAGCAGCGGGATCTTCTCGTCGTCGGCCGGGAAGTAGATGCGCTGGCGCACGCGCGCGGCGGTGATGGTCTCGGCTTCAACCACCAGCTTCTGCGGTTCGTTCATGTGCTCGTAGGCCAGCTCAAGCACGCGGTGGCTGAGGGTGGCACTGAACAGCAGGGTCTGGCGGGTGGTGCGCTCGGGCATGCGGCGCAGCAGGAAGCGGATGTCCTTGATGAAGCCCAGGTCGAACATGCGGTCGGCTTCGTCCAGCACGCAGATCTCGCAGGCGTGCAGCGAGACCACCTTGTGCTGCTTCACGTAGTCGATCAGGCGGCCCGGGGTGGCGATGATCACGTCCACGCCCTGCTGCAGCAGTTCGCGCTGCTTGTCGTAATCCACGCCGCCGTAGACCAGCGCGAAACGCAGGCCCAGGTCGGAACCGAACTTCACCGCATCCTTGTGGATCTGGATGGCCAGTTCGCGGGTTGGGGCAAGGATCAGCGCGCGCGGATCTTCCGGCTTGCGGTCGGCCAGGGCCGGGCGGGTCAGCAGGCGGTTCACGACAGCGACCAGGAAGGCCAGGGTCTTGCCGGTGCCGGTCTGGGCCTGGCCGGCAACATCACCACCGGGCAGCGCGACCGGCAGGGTCAGCGCCTGGATCGGGGTGCAGCGGGTGAATCCGGCTCCTTCAAGGCCGGCCTGCAGGGCCGGATGCAGCTCGAAGGAGGAGAAGGTCAAATCGGTCAGCGGTTTGTCGCTCATGAGTCCGTCTTGGTATGGCCGCCGGCCCGTGGGGCGGCTGGCACTTCATCGTCTAGGGGCACCGTCGCAAACTGCGGCCCCTGCGGCGGGTTGGCAGGCTGGGACCACCCGGTCCGCGCGCCGCACAATGCCCCAGTTTAACGCACTCGGGCCGGCAAACCGGAATGAGCTGTCTCATAAAGTCAAGAGACGGCACCCTTCACCCAGCCACACCGGACTTGAACGGCCCTGCCAGGGCCGCTGGTGTCGCCCGCTGCCAGCCCCATGTACAGGAAGACAGTGAAATCCGACACATACCAGGCATCGAAGCGATCACGATACGCTGGGTTCCAGCCGGCGCCTGTCCCCGCCCTGCGATAGGGGTACACTGCCGGCCGTGAGCGTCCAGGCATCCCGCCGAACGCACCGCGGCAGTGCGCCGCGAGGCAACGACGAGGGTCGCGCCACCGGGCATGGCCCAGTTCACCCACCTCCGGCATGGCCGGGTGCAATCCAAGACGAGAAACCAAGATGAGCGACAAGGTTGTACATGTCGGCGACGCCGACTTTGATAGCGCAGTGCTGAATTCCAAGGAACCGGTGCTGGTCGATTTCTGGGCCGAGTGGTGTGGCCCGTGCAAGATGATCGCCCCGGCGCTGGACGAACTGGCCGATGCCTACCAGGGCCGCGCCAAGATCGCCAAGGTCAACGTCGACCACAACCGTGCGCTGGCCGCCAAGTACCACGTGCGTTCGATTCCGTACCTGGTCGTGTTCAAGGACGGCGAGAAGGTCGGCGAGCAGATCGGTGCGGTGGGCAAGGCCCAGCTGGCCGGCCTGCTGGACAAGGCCCTGGCCTGATCCTGCTGTTCTCCGGCAGCCGCCGACCGCGGCTGCCGGCGGGCGCCCCGCGCCCATGATGAATGCTGTTCCCGGCGACCCTTGCGTGGCGCCGCAGGCCGATGATAGTGTCGGCATATCCGGCCGCGTTCGCGTGCCGCACCCTCTGGACGCAGTTTCTTCCAGACCCATTCCCAACGTTCGCCGCCCCAGCCGGGCGCTCGCACCTTCAAGCGAGGAATAACGCTCTTGTCCGATAACACTTCCGAAACCGGCAGCGCCGATGCGCCCGCCGAAAAGCGCGTGCGCAAGCCCCGCGTGAGCAAGGCCGCCGCTCCGGCAGCCGCCGAAACCAGCGCCGCGCCGGCGCAGCCGACCCTGCCGCTGGCCGCCGCGCCCGAGGCACCGGCTGCTGCCCCTGCACCGAGCGCGCCCGCCGCCGAGGCCCCCGCCAGCAGTGGCGGTGGCGAAGGCGGTGAGGGTCGCGAATCCGGCCAGCCGCGCCAGCAGAACCACCAGGGGGGCGGCCAGAACCAGGGCCAGAACCCGTACAACCAGAACGGCCAGCAGGGCCAGGGGCAAGGTCAGGGCAACCGCCGTGACCGCTTCCGCAACCGCCGCGACCGTGACCGCAACAACCGCTTCCGCGACGATGGCCTGCCCAACGACGGCGGCGAGCAGCAGCCGTTCGTGCCGCGCCCGCACGCCAACGTACCCGAAGGCTTCCCGGTCTACTCGCTGAGCGACCTCAAGCGCATGCCGGCACAGAAGCTGCTGGAAATCGCCGAGCAGCTGCAGATCTCCGAAGGCGTGGCCCGTGCCCGCAAGCAGGACGTGATCTTCGCCCTGCTGAAGGTGCTGACCCGCCACGGTGACGGCGTCGCCGCCGACGGCGTGCTGGAAATCCTGCCGGACGGCTTCGGCTTCCTGCGCGCGGCCGAAGCCAGCTACCTGGCCGGCCCGGACGACACCTACATCTCGCCCAGCCAGATCCGCCGCTTCAACCTGCGCACCGGCGACCACATCTCCGGCCGCATCCGCTTCCCGAAGGACGGCGAGCGCTACTTCGCGCTGAACATCGTCGACACCATCAACGGCGAGCCGATCGAAGCGTCGAAGAACAAGGTGCTGTTCGAGAACCTGACCGCACTGTTCCCGCGCCGCCGCTTCACCCTGGAGCGCGGCAACGGTTCGTCGGAAGACATCACCGGCCGCATCCTCGACCTGATGGCCCCGCAGGGCAAGGGCCAGCGCTCGCTCATCGTGTCGCAGCCGAAGGCCGGCAAGACCATGATGATGCAGCAGGTCGCCACCGCCATCACCACCAACCATCCGGACGTGCACCTGATCGTGCTGCTGATCGACGAGCGCCCGGAAGAAGTGACCGAAATGCAGCGCACCGTGCGCGGCGAGGTCATCAGCTCGACCTTCGACGAGCCGGCCGCGCGCCACGTGCAGGTGGCCGAAATGGTCATCGAGCGCGCCAAGCGCCTGGTCGAGCACAAGAAGGACGTGGTGATCCTGCTCGACTCGATCACCCGCCTGGCCCGCGCCTACAACAACGTGGTGCCGAGCTCGGGCAAGGTGCTGACCGGTGGTGTGGACGCCAACGCCCTGCACCGCCCGAAGCGCTTCTTCGGTGCCGCGCGCAACGTGGAAGAAGGCGGCAGCCTGACCATCATCGCCACCGCGCTGGTCGACACCGGCTCGAAGATGGACGAGGTGATCTACGAAGAGTTCAAGGGCACCGGCAACAGCGAAGTGCACCTGAGCCGCCGTATCGCTGAAAAGCGCGTGTTCCCGGCCATCGACATCAACCGTTCCGGCACCCGCCGCGAAGACCTGCTGATCGAACCGGAGCTGCTGCAGAAGATCTGGATCCTGCGCAAGCTGCTGCATCCGATGGATGAAATGGCCGCGATGGAGTTCCTGCTGGACAAGATGAAGAACACCAAGTCCAACGACGAGTTCTTCGGTTCGATGAAGCGCTGATCCCTGGCGCTGCATCAGAAGAAACCTGCCGCTCGCTGCGGCAGGTTTTTTTTTGCCTGCAGGGCGACGCACTTCACTTCGCTGGCGCCCGCTTTTGGCGATAATCCGCGCGATACCCTGCCCGGCCCCCGTGGGCCCTGCCACCGATTCCCGCTGTCGCCCCTTCCGGAGAACCGGTCGGGTCCAGCCTCCTGCCGGATCCGTCGACGCATGCGAACGCTGTCCCCCCGCCTCAACCTGGGCAAGCTGATCCTCGCCCTGGCCCTGCTCAGCGCCATCATCGCCCTGGCCAATACCCTGCTGGCCAGCTACCGCGTGCAGCGCGACCAGCTGGTCGGCAATACCCTGGAAGCCAACCGCGTCTACGCCACCAAGCTGGCCGAGACCACCCAGAACTTCCTGCTGGCCGCGCAGCAGCAGCTGGCCTATGCCGCGACCCGCCTGGGCGAGGACGACCTTGATCCGAAGCAGGCCCAGGATGAAGCCAGCCGCCTGCAGCTGCAGTCCAGCAGCTTCAACTCCTCGCTGGTGGTGGACGCCGACGGCCTGGTGATCGCCACCTCGCCGCAGACCCTGCAGCTGCAGGGTGAAGTGCTGCACAGTGTCGGCAACAACGCGGCACTGGCGGCGCGCCAGCCGATGATCAGTGATCCGTACCAATCGGCCACCGGCAAGCTGCTGGTGTCGCTGTCGCACCCGATCTTCGACCGCCAGGGCCGCTATCGCGGCTATGTCAGCGGCACCCTGTACCTGCGCCAGCGCAGTGCACTGCACACGCTGCTGGGCAAGCACTACTACCGCGACGGTTCCTACCTGTACGTGGTGGACCGCAATGGCCGCCTGCTGTACCACGCCGATGGCAAGCGGGTGGGTGACTACGTGGTCGGCAACCCGGCGGTGAAGGCCGTGGTGCGCGGAGAACGGGGCGCACAGCAGGTACGCAACAACCGCGGCGTGTCGATGCTGGCCGGCTATGCACCGGTGGCGGCCACCGGCTGGGGCATCATCGCGCAGCGCCCGACCGAGGCCACCCTGCAGCCGCTGTCGCGGTTGATGACCGCAGTGATCTGGAATGCGATTCCACTCGGCCTGCTGTCGCTGCTGGTCACCTGGTGGTTCGCGCGCCGCATTTCGATGCCGCTGTGGCAACTGGCGCGCAACGTGCAGGGCGGCGAGGACACCGGCAACGCGATCAACCACGTCAGCGGCATCCGCGCCTGGTACTTCGAGGTCGCCCAGCTCAAACAGGCGGTGCTGCACAGCTTCAATGCGCTGCAGGATCGTATCGGCACGCTCAACCGTGCCAGCCGCACCGACCCGCTGACCGGCCTGCTCAACCGCCGCGGGCTGCAGCAGGCGCTGGATGCGCTGCAGGTGCAGGGCATTCCGTTCGCGATCCTGGCGCTGGACATCGATCGCTTCAAGTCGATCAACGACAGCTACGGGCATGACGTCGGCGACAACGCCATCGTCCACATCGCCGACCAGATGCGCCGCTACTCGCGCGACAGCGACATCCTCTGCCGCGCCGGCGGCGAGGAGTTCCTGCTGCTGCTGCCGGGCATCAGTACTGAGTCAGCCCGCCAGGCCGGTGAACGCCTGCGCCAGCACATCGCCGACCATCCGTTCGAACCCGTCGGCACCATCACCGTATCGCTGGGCGTGGCCCACTTTCCCAGCTTCCATGTCGACGCAGAACAGGCGCTGCGGCTGGCCGACAAGGCGCTGTACATGGCCAAGGAACAGGGCCGCAACCGGGTGGTGGTCTACCCGTACGCCGACTGACGCGGAGCCGGGCTGCCCGGCTCCGCAGCGGGTCTCAGCCCTGCGCCAGCGGGGTCAGCAGGCGCAGGCCGCGCTTGGCGCCGTCCACCATGTAGACGCCGCCTTCCGGCAGCAGATCGCTGCCGACCTGCTCGACCGGGTCCGCCTCGCGCCACGGGACGGTCTGCCGCGGCCCCGGAATGAAGGCGCGCCAGCGGCCATAGCGTTCCGCCACTGCATTGGGATCATTGTTCAGGGCGAAGTTCACCGGGATGCGAACCGTCCAGCTGTCCCGGGTGCTGTCCTCGCCGGTGGTCGGCGGCTTGAAGGTCCACGTGCGGGCGGTGCTGACACTGGCTCTGGCCAGGATGTCACGCATCTTGGCCAGGGTCCGCTCAGGTGCGACCACGGCCATGTTCACCTGCTCGGCGGCCACATCGGCCACTGTTCCGTCACGGGCCACCTTGACCAACAGCAGCACCTCACCCTGGCCACCGTTACGGTAGGCCGCTTCCGGGTAGCGCGGCGGCGTCATGTGCAGCTGGGTCACCGAATCGGTAGCCTTCGGATCGTACTCGCTGAAGTCGACACTGGTCATGCTGATTTCATAACCGCCATCGGCCGCAGCCTTGCCGCGCAGGCGAACGCGCAAAGGGGCCCGCGTGGCCACTGCCTGGCCATCGCGCAGCGTGGGCTCGAAGCGCCAGCCACCGATGGTACCTTCCACGAAGGAGGCGATGCTCGGGGCCACCATGGCTTTCTGGTCCAGCACCAGCGAACGGACCGCGCCCTCCGGCGTGACCTCGATATGACCGGACAGCACCATGCTCATTTCCGCAGTCGCACGTACAGCACGTGCGGTCTGCGCAGTTGCATCGCCTGCAAGCAGGGGGGCGCCGGCACCTACGGCCAGCGCGAGGGCGAGAAACAGTGGGGAACGCATCATTGCCGGATCCTTGGTGATGAACGGCGAGCCTATCCCAGTCCCAGCCGCGATGACAGCCGGTTCACGCCAGCCGGTGTGCGCCTGCGTAGGGCGGCGTGTCCGGATAATCACCCCGGGCGAAGCGTTCCTGCAGGCCCTGCCACCAGCCCGGGTCGAACAGGTGCCGGTAGTGCTCGCGCACGGCTGCCAGCTCCGCAGCAGGCAGGCCCATGAACGGACCGAAGCGCTCGGGAAACACGTCGCGCGGGCCGACATGGAACCAGGGCTCGTCGGCCATCGCTTCCTCCGGCGTGCGTGGCTGCGGCCAGGCGCGGAACACGCAGTCGCTGACCAGGCACAGCTCGTCATAGTCATAGAACACGGCCCGGCCGTGCCGTGACACACCGAAGTTCTTCGGCAGCATGTCGCCGGGGAAG
Organism: Stenotrophomonas maltophilia group sp. Smal13; assembly: GCF_030236855.1. Taxonomy (NCBI): domain Bacteria; kingdom Pseudomonadati; phylum Pseudomonadota; class Gammaproteobacteria; order Lysobacterales; family Lysobacteraceae; genus Stenotrophomonas; species Stenotrophomonas maltophilia group sp. Smal13. The sequence continues at coordinate 9,614 of NZ_JASJSQ010000070.1, read as the reverse complement.
ATGTTGTTGCGCGCCATGTCGGTGATCGCCTGCGCGTAGTCGAGCACCGCCGCACGCACCGCCTCGCCGGACTGCTCGCGCAGGTACAGATTCAAAGGACGGAAACGACGTTGCACATAGCACAGTGCGACTTCGACCTCGTCGCCATCGACACGTACGCTCTGCGCGCACTGCTGCAGCAGCTCTTCCAGCAGGGCCGGCGCGAAGCGCTCGCGCGGGAAACGCAGGTGGCGATAAGGCTGCGCATCAAGCAGGCGGCCGACACGATCGAGATTGAACACCAGCGCGTACTTCTCTTCCACCTGCTGCCGCGACATTGCCTTGGGCCAGGCGAAACGGTCACGGATCAGCTTGAACACCAATGGATAACTGGGCAGGGTGAACACCGCCATGACCATGCCCGGCGTGCCTTCGGCATGCACCAGCCGTTCCTGCGGATGCTCGTTGAAGTGTCGGAAGAAGGTTCGGTAGCGCTCGGTCTTGCCCTGCTTGGCACGTCCCAGCACCGTGTAGATCTCGTCGATCGGCTTGCCCGGCAGCAGGCTGCGCAGGAACACCACCGCGTCGCCCACGGTGCCCAGGTCAGCCTGGAAGTAGCTGCGCGACACGCCAAACAGATGGGCGACATCACGGCGCCGGGTCAGCACCGCATCGGCACGCAGGCCGCGCGCATCGTTGACCAGGGCAATCACGCATGGCGAAAAGCGATGCTCGCCGAACACGCGGCCAACCAGGTAAGCGCGGCGCTCGCGGTAGAACACCGTGTCGAGCAGTTCGATGCTGCGTACCGGCGTGTCCCCCCAATGGGCGAGGTCGTCCTGCAGGCGCACGGCGATGGCCGCCGCACAGCGCAGCTGGTGCGCATAGGGGATGTCGAAACGGTAGTCGGCCAGCACGCGTTGCAGGGCCTCCACCGGCCGCGTCGGCGAGACCGCGTAGGTATGCCGCGCGACCGGATGGGTGATTGCATCGGAGGGCTCGACGTCGAAAGCAATGAATTCCAGCGCCGGGTCCACGCCGCGGGTAGCGAACAGGCGCCGCGACAGCGTGTTGTAGAAGGTCTTGTACAGCTCGGCGTCGATCAGGCCCTGCAGCAGCGCGCTGTACTGCGCGTGCACCTGCAGCCACAGCGCACGCTCGCCGATCGCGTCACCGGCGAGGCGGCGCAACGCATCCATCTGCTCGGCGATGCACAGGTCGTACAGGGCGATGCGCTCGACCGCATCCTGTCGCGCACCAGCCCAATCGCGCTGCTCGAAGCGCTGCCGCGCCCGCGCGGTGATCGCCGCGAAGCGGGCATGGTACTGCTCGAAACCATCGCGGATGGCACCGGCGATACGCGGCGCCAGTACGGTTGCGATGACAGGCTCTGACATGCACGGCGTACCCGGGGAGGACCGTCTCCACCATACGCTGGCGTGGGGTGGCTTGTGTAGAGTCGAGCCATGCTCGACTGCTTTTGGCCGAAGTCGAGCACGGCTCGACTCTACAGAAGGCAGGGGCAGAAGCAGTCGAGCAAGCTCGACTCTACAACGCGCCGGTGGATCAGATCGCCAGTTCGGCCTCTACGTCCTGCACCTTGCGCCGCGCCAGCGCCAGGTTGGATTTGGTCCGGTCCAGCACGATGTAGAAGAACAGGCCCTTCTTCTTCGCCACCGGGCGCATGATGTGGTACGCCTTGCCCAGCGAGATCAGGATGTCCTCGATGCTGTCGTTGAGGTTCAGCGACGCGGCGGTCTTCATCTTGGCGCGGATCACTTCAGTGTTGCCGGCGGCGGCCACTTCCATGTCCATGCCGGCACCGGCTTCGCCCAGCAGCATGCCGCTTTCGTAGTCGACCAGCGCCACTGCCTGCGCGCCGTCGATGCCCATCAGTGCGTTCAACGATTCATTCAATCCAGCCACGTCGCACCCCTTGTCGATGTTGGTTCGAGCCCCTCGTTCCCCTGCGGCCGGGCTCACGATCCGCCGAGTTCGGCCAGGATCGCCTGGCCACATTCCCTGCTCTGCCACAGCACCTGGCCGATCACGCTGCGCTGGTCGCAGGCCGCCATCAGCAGCAGCGGTGCGCGCCCTTCGGCCTGGATCGCCAGCATCAGCACCTTGCCGCCCGCCGCTTCCAGCATCAGCGTCTGCAGATCGCCCAGCAGCAGTTCGCGGCCCACTGCCGCGGCCAGCGCCAGCATCGCGCTGGTCATCGCCGCCAGCCGCTCGCCGCGCCCTTCGGCACCAGCACTCACCAGCGCAAAACCATCGACGCTGGCCAGCACGACCGTGCGCACGCCTTCAACACGCTGCAGCAGATCCTGCAGCAAGGGCTGCAGGCGCTCTCGCTGACGGGCAGGCAGTACCGCCGCCTGCCCGTCAGCCATGCGCCGCCACCAGTGCGTGCGCTTCCATTTCGCTCATCAGTACATCCATCAGCAGCAGTCCCTGTTCGCGGTCACGGGCATCCACGGCGAGCAGCGGCAGCGGCTGCTCGTCAAGGCAGGCACGGGCGGCCCAGTCGTCCAGTGCGGCCTGCGGTGCCTGGTCCAGGTGGGTGACCGCCACCACCAGTGCCAGGGATGAAGCGAACGGCTGCAGCACCTGCAGGTAGCCTTCCAGTTCGCTGGCCAGACCGGCGCGGCGCGCATCCAGCAGCAGCACCGCGCCACGCGCGCCCTGCAGCAGGATCGGCCACAGGAAATCGAAACGCTGCTGGCCGGGTGTGCCGTAGAGACGCAGGCGTTCGCCGTTGGGCAGGTCGATGTCTGCGTAGTCCAGCGCTACGGTGGTGGAGGCCTTGTCGGCGCCGAGGCGATCACTGTTGGCCACATCCGTGTCGACCACCGCGCCAGCCGCGATGCTGCGTACCAGGGTCGACTTGCCGCTGCCCATGCCGCCCAGCACCACCACCTTGTGCTCACGCATTGCGTTCGCTCCCGCGCAGGTGCCGCCACAGACGGGCAAGCAGGCCGTTGTCGGTGCGGGTGCCACCTGTCGCCATCAGCGGCGTCGCCGGTGCAGTCTGCAGCTGCGCGTAGCCGCACAGGTAGGCGGCATGGATGAAATCGCGCACCGCCGCAGCCGGCAAATCAAGCAGCATCACGCACTCGTCAACCGTGCACGCGCGCTTGAGCAGCAGCGAACACAGGCGGAAGCCATCATGGTCGTGGCCCAGTACGCGGAAGTCCGGCCAGCGCAGCAGCTTCACTGAAGCGCCACGCAGGCGTTCGTCCAATGCCTGCCAATGGCGGCTGCGCTGTGCCCACTGCCACAGCAGCGGTCGCAGTGGCTGGCGTGGCCGCTCACCGGCCAGCGCCTGCAGGCGTGCGGGTGTCAGCGCATCCAGTTGCAGGCGTTCGAAGGCATCGGCCAGACGCTCCACCAGCGCCGCAGCCGGTTCCTGCAGCAGCACGGCCTGGTCGTGCTCCAGATCCATCAGCAGCAGAGGCTCGCCCGCATCACTCAACAGTGCCTGCCCCTGTCGCAGCGGCAGCCGCTCGCGCAGCAGTCGGGTGATGGCATGCGCACCATCAGCCAGACGGATCGGTGCGGGTGCGTGCATGGCCATGGGCTCCGGCGCCAACTGCATGCGGCGCAGCGCGCGGCCGATGGCACCATCGTCAAGCACATCCTGGTGCCCATCACCGTCACGCAGCTGGCCGCCCAGGTCTTCGATCCAGCACTGCAGTCGCGGACGCTGCTGACGCATGCGCTGGGCCGCGTTGCGCAGCGCCGGCGTATCGCGGATGACCAGCAGATCGCAATCATCCAGGTCCTGGCTGCGGCGGATCTGGCCGTCCGGCAGGGCCGATGCCACGCGCAGCCGCTGCAGCAGAGCCTGCTCGCCCTGGATGTCGGTTCCCACTACCAGCACGCGTGCCATCCGTGTTCCCCGTGCGGCCACCTCCCCGGTGGCCTCGCGTCGCCAAGGCTAGGGCATCGCCAGCGGCAGCCGTCGTGATCGACTGCTCAGATCGAGGGCGGTTGCAGGCTGTCTCCTATCCGTTCTGCGACGGCCATCGCGGGCAAGTTTCATGCCCCTTTGACGGCATTCCGACAGCCGATGGATGTCACGGTTCTGGACCCCGGTAGATCGACGCCATGCGTGGATGAAGGGCCGCAGTAATCCTGGCCCAAAAAGAAACCCGCGCCGAAGCGCGGGTTCCGGTGTCACGGCCGAGCGGCGATGGATCAGCCGCGCAGCTGCTCCAGCGCGGCGTTGAAGGTCGCGCTCGGGCGCATCGCCTTGCTGGCCTTGGCCACGTCCGGGCGGTAGTAGCCGCCGATGTCCACGGCCTTGCCCTGCACCGCGATCAGCTCGTCAACGATCTTCTGCTCGTTGTCGGTCAGCGCCTTGGCCAGCGGGGCGAAGCGCGCCTTCAGTGCGGCGTCTTCGTCCTGCGCGGCCAGCGCCTGCGCCCAGTACAGCGCGATGTAGAAGTGGCTGCCGCGGTTGTCGATGCCACCCAGCTTGCGCGACGGCGACTTGTCGTTGTCCAGGAACTGGCCGTTGGCTTCGTCCAGTGCCTTGGCCAGCACGCGGGCTGCGGCGTTGTCGTAGCGGTTGCCCAGGTGTTCCAGCGACGCGGCCAGAGCCAGGAATTCGCCCAGCGAATCCCAGCGCAGGTAGTCCTCTTCAACGAACTGCTGCACGTGCTTCGGGGCCGAACCACCGGCGCCGGTCTCGAACAGGCCGCCACCGGCCATCAGCGGCACGATCGACAGCATCTTGGCGCTGGTGCCCAGCTCCATGATCGGGAACAGGTCGGTCAGGTAGTCGCGCAGCACGTTGCCGGTCACCGAGATGGTGTCCTCGCCCTTGCGGATGCGGTCCAGCGAGAACGCGGTGGCTTCCACCGGCGGAAGGATGCGGATATCCAGGCCGCTGGTGTCGTGGTTCTTCAGGTACTGCTCGACCTTGGCGATGACCTGCGCGTCGTGGGCGCGGGCGGCATCGAGCCAGAACACGGCCGGGGTGCTGCTCAGGCGGGCGCGTTCGACGGCCAGCTTGACCCAGTCCTGGATCGGCGCGTCCTTGGTCTGGCACATGCGCCAGATGTCACCGGCTTCCACGGCGTGCTCGAACACCACGGTGCCGGCATCGTCAGTGACCTTGACCACGCCATCAGCAGCGATCTGGAAGGTCTTGTCGTGCGAGCCGTACTCTTCGGCCTTCTGCGCCATCAGGCCGACGTTCGGCACCGAACCCATGGTGGCCGGGTCGAAGGCGCCGTGCGCCTTGCAGTCGTCGATGACGGCCTGGTACACACCGGCGTAGCAGCGATCCGGAATGACCGCCTTGGTGTCCTGCAGCTTGCCTTCGGCGTTCCACATCTTGCCGGAGTCGCGGATCATCGCCGGCATCGAGGCGTCGACGATCACGTCGCTCGGCACGTGCAGGTTGGTGATGCCCTTGTCCGAGTTGACCATGGCCACGCCCGGACGCTGTGCGTACTCGGCGGCGAGGTCGGCTTCGATCGCAGCGCGGGTGGCTTCCGGCAGCGACGGCAGGCGTGCGGCCAGGTCACCGATGCCGTTGTTGGCATCGAAACCCGCCTGCTTGAGCACGTCGGCGTGCTTGGCCAGCACGTCCTTGTAGAACTCGTTGACCGCCACGCCGAACATGATCGGGTCGGAGACCTTCATCATGGTCGCCTTCAGGTGCAGCGAGAACAGCACGCCCTGGGCCTTGGCATCGGCGATCTGCTCGCCGATGAAGGCGGCCAGTGCCTTGCGGCTCATGACGGCGGCGTCGACGATCTCGCCGGCCTTGACCGCGGTCTTTTCCTTCAGCACGACGGTGCTGCCGTCCTTGCCGTGGAAGGTGATCTTCAGCGAACCGGCGTTGGCCAGGGTGGCCGACTTTTCGCTGCCGTAGAAATCACCGGCGGCCATGTGCGCGACGTGCGACTTCGAATCCGACGCCCAGGCGCCCATGCGGTGCGGGTGCTTGCGCGCATAGTTCTTCACCGACAGCGGTGCGCGGCGGTCGGAGTTGCCTTCGCGCAGCACCGGGTTCACCGCGCTGCCCTTGACCTTGTCATAGCGCGCCTTGTAGTCGCGCTGCTGGTCGTCAGCCGGGGTTTCCGGGTAATCCGGCAGCGGATAGCCCTGGTCCTGCAGTTCCTTGATGGCCGCCTTCAGCTGCGGCACCGAAGCGGAGATGTTCGGCAGCTTGATGATGTTGGCGTCCGGGGTGGTCGCCAGCTGGCCCAGCTCGGCCAGGTCGTCGCTGACCTTCTGCGCGTCGCTCAGCAGTTCCGGGAACAGCGACAGGATGCGGCCGGACAGCGAGATGTCACGGGTTTCCACCGCGATGCCGGCGGTGGAGGTATAGGCGTCGACGATCGGCAGCAGCGACTGGGTGGCCAGGAACGGTGCTTCGTCGGTCAGCGTGTAGAGGATCTTGGACATGGGGGACTTGGACTCTGTAGCAATGCTCAGGGGAAGGCCGGCGCCAGCGCCGGGCCACGTGCAACCGTGTCACTTCCCCCGCCGCCGTCAGGGTGGGCGCGCGGCGGGGAAACCCCTGCATTGTCGCGTTTTCAGCCGCGCGGGGCAAAGCCGTGCCATACGCGGCGGTACTGGACCGCTGTGTTTCGTCGTTGGCTCGCTTCCGGTCTGGAAGCTGAGGCTTGATGGCTAGTTCGACTTCCCGCTCGTGGATGAACGCATGACCCATTCCGACAATCGCGGCCCCCACTCGGCACGCCTTGGACAGGTCAATGTCTGTGAGCGCTTGCTTTGCTGGAAGTTGCAGATGCGCAATCCACCAACGACGGCGGCCAGGCTGGCGAGTTCATCAACCGTCGCTGCAGAGCCTCGGATGTGCAGCGAACCGGCGCCAGACGATCCGGGTCGAACGTAGACGTCGTACCGGGTGGAACCTCCTTCCGCCCTTGCATACCCCGACACGACATATCCGCCGTCCGTGAAGCGCAGATCCGGCGTGCTTCCTGACGCAGGCTTTTCGGGGGCATCGCCCTCGTAGATCAAGGCGACTTCCCTACCTTCATGCCTGATGCGGTGCAGACCAAAGTCAACAGGTGCCTCGTAGGTCACGGACATGCCTGTTGGCACGCGCAGGCAGGCACCGTACAGAAAGTGGTCGCAGCTGTAGCTCCACAGGCTAGATTCCTGGGCCCACGAGGTGAGCGGGCACAAGAAAGCGAAGAAAACCAAAATGCGTGCAAGCATCTCAACGCTCCCGTTTTTGAACCGCCGAATCGCCTTCCACAATTCCACCGATGGTATGGCTGTCAACCACACCGGGAACCCTATTCATGATTCCGTCGCCACGTGCAGGATTGGGCAGCCCCGTCGTCTTGTCATAAAGATCATCCACACCGCCAAGATGTGACACTTCATGAGGAACAACACCCTTGTCAAATCTATCCAGGACATTGATCTCGCCCTTCTTTCCGCCCAACTCCGCGAAACTCCGTCCGCTGCGGTGGGAGGTTTCCCCGTTGACAAGCTTTATCTCATTACGGGCGGCCCGCGGAGTGCTTCCGAGTATCGCCCAATAAAAAAGGACGCAGCCTCGCGGCTGCGTCCATCGTGAGCCCTGCCGGGAGAGAGTCGGCAGGACTTACTTGACCTCGAACTCCTGCGGCGTTCCGGCCGCCTTGCCATCGACGGTGACTTCGGCGCGGTACTTGCCGGCCGGCCAGCCCTTTGCATTCTTGAACGTGACGTTGGTGGTTTCCGCACCACTGGTGTTCAGGGTGGCGTTCTGTTCGCCGGCCACTTGGCCGTCCTGGTAGGTCAGCTTCGCGCCAACGGTGACGTTGTTGGCGGCACCGTCGGTCTTGACCGAGACGATGACGTCATCCTTCGGTGCGAACAATGCCGTCGTTGCAACCGACTTGTCGGCGGCTGCGGTCTTGCCGACGGTGACGGCCGAGACGCTGACGGCAGCGGCTTCTGCCATCGGCGGCGGTGCGCCGGTCATCGGCGCCGGTGCTGCCGGTTCGGCCGGAGCGGTCGCTGCCGGGGCGGCGTTGCTGTCGGTCGATTCTTCTTTCTTCTTGCAACCGACCAGGGCAACGCTGCCCAGCAGGGCGGCAATCAGGGCGGTCTGGAGCGGGGTGGTCTTGATCATTCGGGGTTCCTCCCAGGGATTGTAGGACGGCGTTCGATCGCCGTTTACTTCGGCGGCAGTTTCAGGGTCTGGCCCGGGAAGATCTTGTCCGGGTCGTCAAGCACATCGCGATTGGCTTCGAAGATCTTCTTCCAGGCATTGGCGTCGCCCAGATGCTGCTTGGCGATCTTCGACAACGAGTCACCCTTCTGCACGGTGTAGGTGCCGCCGCTGACGACGTCTGCGGTGCTGTCCACCGAAGCGCTGACGCCAGAGAAGTCCGCCTTCGGCACCTGCTCGGCGGTACTGTCGACGCTGCCACTGACGCCGGAGAAATCGGCTTTCTTCTCGGTACTCATCCACAACTCCCGTCTGCATGACTACGTGGTTCGCACGTTGCCATGGCGGTTGTTAAATGGGGATGGTGCAGATGTGAAGCCGCCCCCGGGGGCGGCTGAACAATCGGGAGAGACGGTGCCCGGTAGTGCCGGCCGCTGGCCGGCTTGCCCTGGCCCTGGATGCGGGTTCCCTGCGGTTGCCGGCCAGCGGCCGGCACTACCCGTAATCGCCTGCGGCAGTTATTGCCGCAGTTCGCGGTAGGTCGCGGCCGGGGCAGCGATGCCGGGGCTGGCCCGCCAGGGATTGATGTCCAGGCCACCACGGCGGGTATAGCGGGCCTCCACTTCCAGCCACTGCGGCTGGCAGCGGGCGGACACTTCGCTGAAGATCCGCTCAACGCACTGCTCGTGGAACTCGGCGTGCTCGCGGTAGCTGACCAGGTAGCGCAGCAGGCCCGCGCGGTCGATCTTCGGCCCACGGTAACGCAGGCTGACCGTTGCCCAGTCCGGCTGGCCGGTGACCGGGCAGTTGGACTTCAGCAGCGACGAGACCAGGGTCTCCTCCACCACCTCGCCCGCGTCGGCAGTCAGAAAGTCCGCCTGGGGCGGGCCGTAGCAGTCGATCTCCACGTCCAGTCCGTCGATGGATTCACCGAGCGGCGTCTCACGCAGGCCCGGCAGGCCGAACTCGATCTGGACCGGCGCACCGGCGCAGGCAGACAGGTCGTCGACGATGCGCGCGCGCAGTGCCTCGGCGCTGTCGACACGGGTGCTGTTGAGGGAGTTGAGGTACAGCTTGAACGACTTCGATTCGATCAGGCGCGGCGAGGTGCACGGCACCTGCACGGTGGCAACGGCGACCTGCGGCTTGCCACGCGGGTCGAGCCAGCTCAGCTCGAAGGCATGCCAGCGGTCATGGCCGACGAACGGCAGCGCGGCGTCGTCGAGGCCGATCTCGGCGCGGGCACCGCTGCGGGGGATGGGAAACAGCAGGCCGGGATCGTACTGCGACGGGTAACTGACCTCGCGACCGAGGCTGGAATCCTGTGGGGTGTTCATGGGGGCATTGTATCGCGCGGAGGGCGGGCCTTCGGCCGGGCCGGCCAACGGCGGAGCCCCTCCGTGGTGGTTCAGGGCAGTATCTCGGGGTCGGCCGGGAGAGTGGGTTGGCTGGGGGCCGCTGCAAGTACGTCCATGTAAGCTCG
>NZ_JASJSQ010000006.1:0-101518 GCF_030236855.1 Stenotrophomonas maltophilia group sp. Smal13 | reverse complement strand
ACCGATGCATCGCGGCGCCAACCAAGGTTGGCGACTACCGGGCCTGAGCGGCGTTGCTTTGGTAGCTGCCCACCTTGGTGGGCACCGATGGAAGCCACCGCCAACCAAGGTTGGCGACTACCGGGCCTGCGCGGCGTTGCTTTGGTAGATGCCCACCTTGGTGGGCACCGGGAGCGATAGGCACCCATGCGCCGCTGGGCGCTACAGGAACTCCGCCATGCGCTGCAGTTCGTCTTCAAGCGCGCCACGAAACACCTTGTCGCGGGCCAGCGACTTGCCGGCGTAGCCCACGCTGGACGCCAGTTCACCGTCGCGCACACTGAGATTGGCCCAGCCCACCACCTGGTCATGCCACAGCACCGGCAGTGCGTAGTAGCCGTATTGGCGCTTCGGCGCAGGCGTGTAGGCCTCGAACTTGTAGACCCAGCCCCACAGCAGCTCGAAGCGGCGGCGGTCCCACACCACCGGGTCGAACGGGGCCAGCAGCCGCACATGTTCGTCCGGCGCATGCCGGCGCGAGCGCGGGTTCTCGTCGGCCGGCCAGTACCAAGTGGTGCCGTCCAGCGTGCAGCTGGCCAGCTGTTGCTTGGCCAGCATCAACGCCTGCCGGGTCTGTTCGGCCAGATGCGGTGCGCCATAGCCCAGCAGGCGCACCAGATAAGTCAGGCTGGCCGACGGCAGCGGCGCGTACTTGCGTACCACCAGATCAATCAGGGCGGCGGCACGTTCAATCTGTGCCTGCTCGCTGGCATCAGCTTCCGCGTGGTCGGCTACGGCATAGATGCGGGTGCCGCTGTCGCGCCGTTGCACGCGCAGCAGGCCGCGGTAGTGCATGCCATCCAGCAGGTGCGTGCTGGCATTGCTGGTGCCACCCCAGTAGTTGGTCACCCGGCCATGCGCGAACGCCTGGTCAACCTCGCGCGGATGCACGCTGCCGCGCTCGCGCACGAAGGCCAGCACATCCGCTGCACGCCGCTGGGTCTCGGTGTCCCACGCGCGCTTGGACACGCGCGGATGCATCAGCGCCAGATATTCGCGCGGCAGGAAGCCGTAGTTCACCAGGCAATCTTCCTCCACCGGCAGGCGCGCATAACGCCGCTCCAGATCACCGGCACGGTAGTCCTTCACCCGATGGCGCAGGGTCAGGTCCTGTGCGCGTGCCGGTGCGCGGATCGGGTCAGCCTGCACGAAGCCCAGGCGCCGGATCGCGGTCAGCAGCGTGGTGGGTTTGAACAGCGTGCGCGCCACCGCATGGCGGCGCAGATCATCGAGGGTGGGCGTGGCAGGCATGGCCGCATTGTAGATCCAGGCCATGCATGGATGGGGTCGCGGCGAACCGTGCAACGGCATCCACGCATGGCGTGGTTCTACCGAAGTTCCAACACCTCCAACGAACCGATCACCAGCGCACGCATGCCCTGCTTGAACTCGGTGATCACCTGGCCTTCTTCGTCGTCCGCAATCCCATACACCGTATCCGCACCGGCAATGCAGTAGAACGCGACCGTGGCCAGCAACCAACGCGCCTTGTCCAGCGGCAGGCCGAACACCTCGGCCACATGGGCCTGGTGCGAGGCGATCTTCTCCAGCATCGGCGTGGTCGCCACCGACCGCCGCAGCAGGTACGGCGGCAGCCCGGGGTGCGCTTTCACCACCTCGCACAGCGATTCCACGAACGCCAGCAGGTAGGCCTGCAGCCCACCCGGCGCATCGGCCGAGGCGCGCGGAATCTGCCAGCGCTGGAACACCGTATCGGCCACCAGCCGCTTCAAGGCCTCCAGATTGGCCACGCGCTTGTAGAGCGCGGCCTGGGTCACCGCCAGTTCGGCGGCCACGTTGGCCATGGTCAGGTTCGGCAGACCCAGTTTGATGCCGATGTCGGCCAGGCGATCGGGGGTGATGGTGGGCGGACGGCCGCGGGCCGACGCCGGGGTTTCAGGGTGCATGTTCATACCGTAGCGAGGGTGCCAGCAAAGGGACCCTCTTGTCCGCTTCATATGGTTTAGTTTAATTTACTCAACTAATTCGAAATGCGTGTGGTTCGCAACCCCGCCGCCGTCCGCAATCGAGCCCATGGCTCACTTCCCGCCAGGTCCCCACCCAGCCGACAACCCTGCGCTGCGCCCTCCCCCGTGCTTGCCGTCGGCAGCGCGCCAGGCGCGTTCGCACCTGCGATTCACAGGAACCTGGCATGACCGTGTACCACCTTTCCTCTCCCCTGCAGCCCGCAGCGGCCGCCGCGAGCCGCGTGCAGATGCATCCGCTGATGGCTCGGCACTACCGGGTGTCGGCCCTGGCACTGGGGCTGCTGGCCTCGTTTGCCGCGCTGGCCGACTCCGCGCCGTCCACCCTGCCCTCGGTGCAGGTGCAGGAACAGCGCCGTGTGACCGGCGACTATGCCGGCGGCCAGGTGGCTTCCGGTAGCCGGGTTGGCCTGCTCGGCGACAAGGACTTCATGGACACGCCGTTCAGCACGGTCAGCTACACCGAAGCCTTCATCCGCGACCGCCAGGCCAAGGACCTCACCGACGTCATCGCCGCTACCGACCCCACGGTGTTCAGTAACGGCGTGACCGGTTCGTGGAGCGAGAACTACGCCATCCGCGGCTTCTCCTCCAGCACCAGCGACACCACCTTCAATGGGCTCAGTGGCATGGCGCCGTACTACCGCACCTCGCCGGAAATGTTCGAGCGCATCGAGGTGTTGAAGGGCCCGTCCGCGCTGCTCAACGGCATGCCGCCGGGCGGCTCGGTTGGTGGCAGCGTCAACCTGGTGCCCAAGCGCGCCGGTGAGCAGCCGTTGCTGCGGATCAGCGCCAACTTCGCTTCCGACGCGCAATTCGGCACCCACGTCGATGTGGGCCGCCGTCTGGGCGCCGACAAGCAGTTCGGCATCCGCTTCAACGGCGCTTACCGTGATGGCGACGGTGCAGTGGGCAAGCAGAGCAAGAAGGTCCAGTTGGGTTCGCTGGCGCTGGACTGGCGCGGCGAACGCGCCCGCCTGTCCGCCGATCTGTACAGCGCCGACGACCGCGTCGACGGCCCGGCCCGTGGTGTCGGCCTGGCACCGGGCGTGGCGATTCCGCGACCGCCGCGTGGCGACACCCTGATCAACCCGGACTGGGCCTACGTGGACAGCCAGGACAAGGGCGCGATGCTGCGTGGCGAGCTGGACATCAACGAGCACCTGATGGCCTACCTGGCCTACGGCACCAGCAAGACCGACTACCGCTACAACGGCTCGATCAGCGCGCAGATACTCAACCCGGCAGGTGACTTCACTACCGTGATCGGCCAGCTGGCGTTCGACATCAAGAAGCAGTCCGGTGACGCTGGCCTGCGCGGCAGCTTCCGTACCGGCAGCGTCGGCCACCAATGGGCCGCAAACGTGACCCACTACCAGCACACCCAGAACGACTACGGCCGCCGCAGCGTGCCGGGCTGGGACTGGACCACCAACCTGTACAACCCGGTGTGGGGCCCGGCCGCGCCGTTCATCGCGCCGCATATCTCGCACACCGAACTGCGGCTGGACAGCCTCGGCTTCGCCGATACCCTGTCCTTCGCCGATGACCGCGTGCAGCTGACACTGGGCGTGCGTCGCCAGCAGGTGGTCAGCGAGACCTTCAATGTGGCCACGGGTGCGCGCACCTCGCGCTACGACGAGAGCGCCACCACCCCGGCCGCCGCCCTGCTGGTGAAGGCCACAGATAAGCTTTCGGTCTACACCAACTACATCGAAGGCCTCAGCCAGGGCGCCACCGCGCCGATGACCGCGGCCAATGCCGGCGATGTGTTTGCACCGTTCCGCACCAAGCAGAAGGAGCTGGGCCTGAAACTGGACCTCGGCAGCTTCGCGCATACCTTCAGCGTGTACGAGATCAAGCGCCCGAGCAGCTACACCGACCCGGTCACGAATATCTTCTCGTTCGGTGGCGAACAGCGTAACCGTGGCGTGGAATGGGGCTTCTTCGGCGCGCCCCTGGACGGCGTGCGCCTGCTGGGCGGCGTGGCCTACGTGCAGCCGAAGCTGACCCGTACGGCGGGTGGTGTGAATGAAGGCCGCATTGCTACCGCCGTTGCGCAACGCCAGGCCAAGCTGGGCGTGGAATGGGATGTGCCGGCGCTGGAGGGTTTGACCCTGACCGGCAATGCCACGGCGATGTCGAAGCAGTACATCAGTGCCGACAATCGCCTGTCGGTGCCGGGGCGCACGTTGTTCGATGTGGGTGCGCGTTACAGCACCACGATGGCGGGGCGACCGCTTGCCCTGCGCGCCAGCGTGAACAACGTGACCAACAAGGCGTACTGGGGCATGCCGTTGCTTTCCAGCCTGGCACTGGGTGCACCGAGGACGGTGTTGTTGTCGGCCACGATGGATTTCTGAAAGGCATCCACGCATGGCATGGATCTACTGGAAATGCATCAGTAGAGCCAGGCCATGCCTGGCTGATGCCATGGTGACCCGCCGAAAGCATCCACGCATGGCGTGGATCTACCGGCCTCCGCCATCCTTCATTCCGGATGCAGGCGATAAATGGCCTGGTTGGTCAACGCCAACGCGGCCAGCTTCAACCCTTCCATTACCCGGTCGCCCACGTAGTGTTCCGGGCCGCCATTCTGCCGGGCGCGCTCGGCGGCCAGCAGGATCTCGTTCACGATGCGCAGCCCGGCCAACGCCCCATCGGCGTCGGCCAGCGCCAGGCAGCGGCCCGGCAGTTGATGGCGTTCCGGCCAGGGCTGGCCGTCGGCCGCTGCGCCGCGGCCAATCTGGTGCAACAGGGTGATCAGGGTGTTGGGATCGGGCTTTGCCACCTCGCCCTCGTCGGCATTGGCCGGGGCGTACTGGGCGCGCAGAGGGGGAATATCCGATGCGTTCATGGCAGGTCTCCGTGCAAGACATGGGGAGCCACCCGCCTTAACAAAGGCGGCGGGACGGCACATGGCTGGAAACCGGAGGACTGTAGTCATTGCCGGCGGGTACGTTTGCACGCACCCCCACGCACCGCCCCGCCATAAGGCGCAGACGGATTGCCAGCCGGCGCCGCACAAGGCGACGCCGGCTGGCAAGCGTATTGCTACAGTCACTACGGGTTTCCAGGCCCGGCCGCCCTTTTTCGGCGGCGATCCATCATGTACACAACTGCGCGGCAGAAGCAAAGCCAGCGCGGGGTCCAGACGGAGACATCTTTACAGCGGGCGGCATTGTCGCACACTGCCGAAGCCGCGAATACGCCTTGTTTTCAGCATCCAACCGCTTCAGCTTTCCCACGGGCCGGGCCACCCGACGTTCGCAGATGCGTCCAGACCGGAGGCCAAAGCGCGCCAACGGCGACAAGCCCAGAAATTCGAAGCAATCGTTCAGCGGCAGGATGCCAAGCACCGCGCCGCGCATGCCGTAGCGGGTTACGTTGCAGTGTTCGAGCACGCCCATCTGCCCAGCGTTGAATGCGCTTCAACCGCCACGGCAAGGTTCCGGTTACAGCCTGGGCGCTGCCAGTGCGGTCGAGATCGCCGGTGCGGAGAGTACGTTGTGTTTACCGATTATGGGGCAGGAGCCTGCTGCGAAGGCGTGGCCAGGCTCCCAGAACGTTCCAGCCGCCCAGCAGGCATGCCCTGGACATCAGGGCGGATAGTCCATCACGATGCGGATTGACGCGTCAGCCGTCCCGGGCTGGATATCCTTCTCCGAGGCGACCGTCTGCACATAGCGGGCACGGAACTTGCGGCCGATGCGGCCGGGTCCTGTCGAGGCGCCAAAGGGATACACCTTCTCAAGCGCAACGGGTGAGATTCCACTCTCACCATCGAGCACCTGCACGCCGACACCTACCGCACCGCCCGAGACCGCAACGATGCCGCGCGCCACATCCACTGCGGGGCTCGTATCTGTAGGCTCCAGGTAGAAGTTCACATCCCCTACCCCAGCTTCACAATCCAGAAAAATCTGGAAGGGTCGCTCCCGCCCTCCGCTGAACTGCCCCTTGAAATCCGTCACGGGCACACTGCCCATTCGTACTGGCACTGGCGCCGGTCGGCACAACGGCCGATGCTCCGCAGTGATCGTTGCGCCTGCCAAGGAATACTTCACCGTTGCCTTTACTGTCGTAGAGTCACTGTAGAGGGTGCTGGCAAACTCGAACGGAACCGTCTCATGTGTCCCTGCCGCGATCTCCCCCGTGCGGATGAACCGCACGCGCACCTGCGGGAACATCCATTGCTGGCGGAAGTATATCTGCGTCGTCCGCCCGGTCCAGATAGGCTGGAAGTTTCCGCCGTCATCCCGCGAGCGCACGCCGATGATCATTCCCAGCCCTTCCACGCCGGTTGGGTACACGCTGTAGTTGGATCCAGCTTCCGTGTACGTCCCCACCTCGGAAGGTGTTGCAAAGAAATAGGTCATGCCACCATCTGTGCAGCCTGCGATGTATCGATCATCCGTGTACTCGGGTTGCCAGGAGGAAACAGGCCGGCCATTGGCCACGCCATTGACCGTCAAGGCGGCTGCACTTACTGTGCTTGTCGAGTCGCCGTACTTGTCACAGCGCGCCCATGCTGGGCCGCAAATGCCAAGAAGCAAGAGTGCACCTGCCATGCCCGTCAACCACTTGTGATCCACGCGTACGAAGGGAGCTCTCATGTCCGAATCCTGGATCCAGTGATTCCGCTGACAGGCAAACAGTTTCGATGATAACCATCAAAGCTCCGGCAAGCGACAGTGGCGCGCCGTGAAATCAGGGCTGGGCGAGCACCTTGGACTCGGCATGCAGCTGCCCATTGTCGTCCAGCCAGGAAAGATCAACGCGCATGGTGCTGCCTCCGCCAACGTCCGGAAGCGCAAGCAAGCGCTCGGAGAATGGGGAGACATAGGGATTGTCCAACCGGTGCTCGACGCCGCTCTGGGTCAGCACGATCCGGCCGATATTGAAGTGATACGGCGTGGGGTTGCTGATCACCAGCTCATTCCCCGACGTGCCGCGGCGCAGGGCATAACCCATGCTCTCAGCAAACCTGGGCGGAAGCGCAGGCCCCACGCCTGCAGGCCGGAACAGCAGCTTGAAGCGGCTGCGTGTTGCCACCTGCAGAATGTTCTCGTCCGCCGCTGCGGTGGCCTGCGGTGGAACCGCCACGAGGTTCAGCCAGTAAAGGTGTTCGCGATCATCCTGCGGGGCCTCCTTGCGCACCAGCCGCACGCGCAACTTCTGGTCCTTCCCGGCATCCAGGCGCAACAAGGGCGGTGCCAGCACGAAGGGGGCCTTCGACACCTCTGGGGCCTGCCTGCGGTCATCGTCGCCAATCCAGGCCTGGACGAGTGCGGGGGCATCGCTGCCGTTGCGTACCGATACGGTCACCTCGTCACTGGCGGCCGGGAAGACGACCCGTGTCCCCTCTACCGCCACCTGCGCCCCTGCGGGCGCAACCAGTGCCACCAGCATTGCCGTGGCAACGGCCAGCATCCTGCCGATAGCCGGGGAGACCCGCCGCCCGTAGCTCATCCCGCCCATGACACAGCCCGTCCTGTCTGCACCTACCCGCCACAGTCTGCCACAGACTGCTGTGATCGTCCGTGCTGCCCAATGGAAGAAGTGCCCCGCCGTCCTCACGGGTAATCCATGCCGATGCGGATCGCTGCATTCGCGGTGCCCGGAACCACGTCCTCCACCTTGGCCGCAGTCTGCACGTACCGTGCATAGAAGTGCCGACTGACGCGCCCGCCGGTCCAATTGCTGCCAAAGTGGCGTGTTGTTTCCAGAGGGATCACGCTGTCGTTCTCCATCATCTGCAATCCGACGCCCGTGGCACCGCCGGAAACATCTACGATGCCCCGTTTAACGTCCACGGCGGGACTGTCCACGGTCCCCTCCAGGTAATAATCGATTTCCCCAACCTTCTCGTCGCACTCGATCTCGATCAGGAACCCGCGCTTGCGCCCGCCGCTGTACTGGCCACTGAAGTCGGTCAGCGGTGTGCTGCCCATACTGACCTTCTTGGGCTGCGGATAGCACACGGGACGGTGCACGATCTCGAGGGTTGCTGATTCAATGGTGACGGTCGCATCGTACGAGACGCTTGTGCCATCGTTGACATGCAGGGTGCCCAGCAGCAGGGGCGTGGTGGTGTAAGTCCCCGCAGTCGTCGCCCCGATCTTGATGTACCGCTCCCTCATTTCGGTATAAGCAATTTCCTCTCTATCCGGATTTCTATCTTCTACGGGCATACCGTTGCGTACCGCCTGATAGCCGCCACCCCTCAACTCGCCGCGGAACCCGACGATATAGCCG
Source organism: Stenotrophomonas maltophilia group sp. Smal13 (assembly GCF_030236855.1). Classification (NCBI taxonomy): domain Bacteria; kingdom Pseudomonadati; phylum Pseudomonadota; class Gammaproteobacteria; order Lysobacterales; family Lysobacteraceae; genus Stenotrophomonas; species Stenotrophomonas maltophilia group sp. Smal13. Next base: position 93,236 of record NZ_JASJSQ010000006.1, on the reverse strand, counting down.
ATCCCGGGAACGCCGCTGTCGTAGATGCTGTAGATCTCCTTCGCGGATACGCGGTAGACCCCAACCTCCTTCGCGTTGGCGGTCAGCGTCATGGTTGGGCCGCCAAAGCTCGCGCTGCAGCCGCCTGTGTAGTCGCTTGTGCCCACTTGCCAGGGGCCAATAAACCGATCAACGGCTATGCCATTCGCGGTCAGTGTTGCATCGCCCGTGCTATGCGAGGCGTTGGAATATTTGTCACAGCGTGCCGCCGCGTCTCCGCTGGCGCCGAGTACCGCAAGACCAAGCAGCATCAACAGGTGACCGCGGGCCCGGGAGCTTCTCTTGCTATTCATTGTTGATTTCCTTGCTGTATCCGTCAGGACGGATCATTGAGTTCCGGTAGCGCTGCAAGCTGTGGCGCCATCACGCAGGCGCTGATGCGCAGTTCGTCCGCCTGCCCAGTACGCAGGTCATAGGGAATTTCACACTGCTGATCAGCGCCATTGCGCACGCTCAGCACGCCTTGCTCCTCCAGGCCTCGGACCCACAGGCGGCTGCCCTGGCCGACCACGCCCACCACATCGCCGGCCTCATTGAACACATCGGCACCGAACGGCAGCGGCGTGCCATCGTCCATCAGTGCCTCGATCAGCGCGTTGCGACCGATTGCGGTGGGCAGCACCATCTTCACCACAGCACCTGCGGTCGGCACTGCCGAGACCGAGCCACTGCTGAGTTCAACATCCAGCGGCAAGCCGGTGGGATCGATATCAATCTCGTTTCGACGATACGCACTCAGATAGGGGGCAATCGCGTAGCCACGACCGTCTGTCTTGATCTGCTCCATGTTGCCGACACCCGCACTCGGCGCACCCGGCACATGGACAATACCAATCGTCTCGCCCAACGACTGCGCCAGGGTAATGCCACCAGCGTGTGCCACCAGACCGCCACTGGCCGAAATGGCGAGCTGTCGGCTGCCCTGCGACTGCCCGTAGCTTGCACTCACATTCGTTACCGGGAACTGATAGTTCACACCGGCATTGAAGCTGCGACGCCCCCCCTGATCACTCAGGGATGCGTTGTAATTGCCCTGCGAATCACTACCCAGTCCACCATTCACGCCCAGCCGGCGATTGCTGCGCCCAGCACTGTCATGGCCCAGATTCGCCGTCGCCCGCGGCGCCGAGGGGGCCACGCCTAAGGGCATGCTGAGGCTGAGGTTCACGCTATTGGTCTGGCGAGCAGGACCTGAACTGAACAGGGATGTCTCCAGTGTGCGACGGGCCGTAATGTTGTAGGTGGCGCGTCCAATGCGATTTCCGTAGCCCAGCGAGAAGCTGGTCTGGCGCTTGCCTGCCTCCCAATAGTTCGCAGTGCTGCCATTGACGTACAGGCTGCCGCCGCTGTCACCGAAGCGCTGGCTGACGGTCAGGTCCAGGCGGCTGCGCTGGCGAGCAGGGGTGAACGCATCGCCCCCCTTGCTGCGTTGCTCGTGCAGGCGCGCGGCATCGGAAAGTGACAGGAACTCATCGGTCGAATAGCGGTACGCCGCCATCGTGATGTTGGTATTGGACGAGAACAGGCTCTTGCTATAGGCAACGCGATAGGACTGTCCCGTTCGGCGCTCGGCCGCTTCGATGGTGCCTTTCGGCAACCAAGCGTCACTGAGCGTGATATCACCAGAGAAGGAGCCAAAACGGGTATTGAATGCTCCGCCAACCACTGCAGCGCGATAGTCGTTCGCGGCCGTCAGGCCGGCGTAGCCGGTGAACTGATTGCCCAGGCCGCTGCGCAGCGTCGCTTCAACGAAGCCGGCTTGCCCAGTGGACGGGTCACGCAGCTGGCCCACCGTGACACTGAAGCGGCGCTGCCCTTGGCGCAGAAGCTGCGGCATAGCGGTGAACGGCAGGGTGAATCGCTCCACACGGCCGTCGGTTTCGGTGACCTCCACTTCCAGGTCGCCACTGCTGCCCGCCCCGTCCAGATCATCGATCTCGAAGGGGCCAGGCGCGACGGTGCTCTCATGCACCACGTAGCCACGCTGGCGAATCACCACGCGCGCATTGGTTTGGGCCACGCCGCGCACGATTGGCGCGTACTGGCGCGCCGAATCAGGCAACATGCGCGGATCAGTGCTGATGTTGACGCCACGGAAGCTGACGGCATCGAACATATCGCCGTTGGTCGCGGCATCCCCCAACGTCAGCTGGGAACCCATAGCCTGGAGGTCGCGCTGCATGTAGCTGCGGCTGGCTGAGTAGGTGGTTCCCTGCTGCTGGTCATTGTTCAAGTAGCCGCTATGACGCAGACGCCAAGCACCTACGTTCAGACCGGCGTCCAGCGTTGCGCTGGTATTGACGCGTTCGTTTCCCCGCTCCTGCTGGCGACTGTGATTCACGCTATAGCTCAGCGTGCCTGCCGTCACGCCCTGGTCCCAGGATGCAGGATCGACCCAGCCCCTGGAGGTGCGGGCCAGGTACGCCTGAGGCACAGTAATGTCGAGCAGCTGCTCGCCCGTATCGAGCGAGGCCATGGCCTTGGGGATGTAGTTTCCAATCGGCGCACAGCTACCGGCTTCCGGCAAAGGAAGATAGCTTCCAGCCATATCGATTTGGCCGATGGCGTCTTGAAGCCGATCAGCATCAACACCCATCAGCTCGAACAGGCCAGAGTCGAGGCAGATCTGCCCAATCCCCTGATCGTCTTCGACGACCGAAATCTCGCGGCGGCCGACAACGCTGCCATTGACCTGTACGTCAACGATGTAGCGACCCGGCAGTGCACCGCCGCGCTCAAAGCGGGAGATATCGATTGCACTACCCCCAAACAGGAAGTCAGCATTGAACTCCACGTTTGGCGCAGCCAATCCTGCAGCCGGCAGCAGTGCGCCGAGCACTGCACACGCCAGACGGCAAGGCTTTGGCGCATTGGTCGTAGAATATCGATTCATGGCGAATTCCTGGCAACGGGACGCACGCATCCGATCGACAGCGAGCCGCCGAGGTGAGGAATGTCGTGCAGTGAGTAAGGCTTAAGGGGTCTGCAGCGGGACCGTTTTGCTGATCACGCCGCCGAAATCGTTGACGTACTTGATTTTCAGCGTTGCCCCGGTCGGCATGCGGGCAACGCCGGGAAGCTTGAACGTCGCATGGCTGTAGGGCCGCAACATGTCCATGTCGCGAACTGCCGTCTCTCTCTTGCCTTCAACCAGACTGGCGTCAACCATGCTGACGTGATAAGGACTGTCATTCTTCGCCTGCAACGCCCATGCACCATGCTGGGCAACTACGCTCCACTGCACCTGATCGGGCGCCTTGATTGCGGCAGTTGCATTCAGCGACTTCGGCCGATAAAAGATCTTCAACCGGTTACGCAATACCAGATGCACGGTGGCTGAATTTTCCTCGGCACTGCCCGAGGGAACTTCCATGATATTCAACCAGTACGCACTCTCGCGGTCGCTCGGCAGATCCACAGCCGTCAACTTCATGCGCAGAACCTGGCTCTTCCCGGTATCCACCCGTGCAACCGGCGGCAACACCATCACCGGCGCTTTCGTGGTTGCCGGAGTTGCCTTCTCGTCCAGCGTGTCCACCCATGACTGCAGGATCACCGGAACCTTGTTGAGGTTCTCTGCGCGCAGAGTGGCTTCGGGCATGCCCTCCTTGTAGATCACGCGGGTGGCTTCGGTCCGGATCCCAGCTGATGCGCCCATTGAGATTGAGACAGCAGTGAGTGCCAGGCATGCGCGCACGGCAGTGGATTGCATGATGGTCATTTCAGTACTCCCGGATCGGTCTCGCGTCGGATGCGCCGGGGCCATATGGCCCCGGCGACGAAAGGCATCAGAGCTGGCTGATGGTGAACGGCAACGCGGAGGTGAAATTGCCTTCCTTCGGCGTGCCGGTGACCTTGTAGATGGCGCGGAATTCATAGGTGAACTTGTCGGCATCGCGATCCGCCGAGAGAACGACCGTGCTCAGGTTATGCGGATTGCCATCCTTGTCCTGAAGCTCGATCTCGACACCCTGTGCTGCATCGGCACCGGAGGCCGTATTGATCAGGGCACCCGTGACCGGGTTGACGTTGTCCGTCACCAGGTCAAGCTCAGCCTTTGTGCCCGGGCAGCCGGTCGGCGTGCCGTCGCCCAGAACGACAGAGAAGGTGCGCAGGCCGGGATCAGCACGTTCCAGCGCTGCCAGAGACAGCTGACGCATCGCGACGGAGGTACCCGTGGCACCATCACCCTCGACGGCGACAGTACAGCCGGCGGCGGTGATGTTGCCGGTGAAGCTGATGGTGGCATCCTGTGCCGAGGCCGAAGCAGCAGCGCCCAGCGACAGCGCGGCGGACAGAGCAATTGCAAGCTTGTTCATGTTGTTGAAATTCCTGTTTAAGGTTGGTTGTTTGCGTTCAAGCCGCGCGTTGATGGGCTTGAGCGAAGGGCATTCCCTTCAAGAGGAAATGCTACGGAGACCGTCATCCGGCAGGCATAGGACAACGACTAAAAGTGGCGATACCTGCCGGATCACGGAATTTGGTTCAGAACGCCCAGCGGGCGCCCAGGTGAAGTTCTCTGGAGGCCGGGCCTGGCGCATCCTCTCGCTCTGCAGGCCACGCGCATTGACGGGGAGACAAGCGAACGACGCCCTGGTGCTCAGGCATCCTGCTGCACGAAGGATCGAGTCCAGCGACTCAGTTCGGCTGGATGATCCAGCGACGCTGCGAACCGTCATAGCGATAGATGTAGCCCTTCGCGCTGACGCGGACATCCACATCCCGATTCGAGTTGTCCGCAGCGATGTAAACGGGCAGCTCGTTGGATGGGTTGCTGATCTGGTAGATGTCGCCGTCTACAGCATTCGCTGGCAGGCGCAGCAGGCCCGGCGTGGTCACGTCTTCGGCTGCGCTGCCGACAACCACATCGGTCCAGCGCGCACCCGGCGACGGCAGATCGACATCGACGGGCCGGTACTGCTCGCGACCCATTCGCGCACGCCACTTGCCATCGGCATCGAAAACAAAGGCGCAACGCGTTTCAGATTTACAATCGAACCGATTGAAGGCGGCACTGTAGCCACTGACGATCACTTCGCTGCTCGTTTCATTGGCCACGACCAGCACGGCTCCCTGCGGCGCCCAGGTCGGCAGATAGGCTTCCCCTGCCCACTTGTTCTTGTAGATGCCGACCTGGGTAACGGCGTGATGGCTTGCCGGAATGGTCAGGACGTACTGGCTCTTGCCATACACCAGGCGGGCGGACTCGCCCTTGATGACATCCCAGCGATTGAAGGTGCTGCTCCAGCGCAGCTCAACATTGCTCAGGGCGTCCACCGGCAGGTATCCCGCCTTGTCGAACGCGGTGGCGGCTGTTTCCAGGCGCGCATTCCAATCGGCCATCGAGCTGAGCACTACGGTGTCGCCCTGGCGCGGGGCGGCCGGCAGCTTCAGCGTGCCAACCCAGTTGCCATTCCCGAGTTCGAAATACAGCTTGCTGTAACCGGAGGGCATGGCGCCGCTGCCGCCATTGGTGTTGGGGGTGAGGTAGGCTTCGTTCGCAGACACCGCGACGGGGGTCAGGCACACCAGCAGGGCGGCCAGAAGGGAATTGCGATGGGTGGTCTTCATGTCGTCAGCTCGTTTGAGGAACGCCAGGACTGCGGCGATAGACGCCTGCAGCTCCCCCGGCAACGTCACGATGACCGTTGCACGCCCTTTCATCTGTCTGACTCGTCCGAATTTTCACGCCATCGTCATATCGCGGTTGAGCGCAGAACCCGTGCAGCAGATCCTGCTGCACAGGTTGCAGGCCGCTACCTCAACGGCGCCAGGTGCGGGTGGCAACGTCGTAACGGAAGGTGATGCCGTTGCGCGGCAGCCTGGTGTAGCCGCTCAGGTCGCTGTTATCCGGTGCCAGTCGAGTGAAGTGGTCGCCCGACGGATTGCTCAGGCGGTACTGGTCACCATCCACGGCGTCGGCCGGCAGCCGCAGGATGGCCGGGGTGGTCACATCTTCTGCGGGGCTGCCCACCACCACATCCATCAGTCGCGCGGTCGGGACCGGCAGGTCGATCTCGGTCGGCTGGAACTGCAGGCGACCGGTGCGACCATGCCACGTGCCATCCAGGTCACTGAACACATAGGCACAGGTCTGCGTTGCGGGGCAGCCGGTGTGCTTGCTGCCACTGCGTACCTCCACGTCATGCTGCTGCGTATTGTTGAACGAAAGCTGTGCGCCTTGGGGTGCCCACTCCGGCAGGTTCAGACGGGTGGTAATCCGGGCGTTCGAGGTGAATACATCGGTCACCATGAGCTCGGACATCGGCACGGTCGCCTCGCCGCCCTGGAACAGGACCACCAGACGTGCCGACTCACCACCCTGAACGTGCCACTTCTGCAGCTGATTGCTCCAGCGGAACTCAATGTTGGTTCCGGTGTTGATCGGCAGGCTGAGCAGCGCTGCATGCGTGGTGCCAACCAGATCAAGGTTCGATGAGTAGGTTGCGCCGGAGGTCAGTACAACCTGATCACCCTGGCGCGGATCACGCGGCATCATCAGATCCCGCGTCCAGTCCCCGTCTGCGAGGTCGAAGTGCAGTTTGCTGTAGCCGGACGGCATGGCGCCGCTAGCGCCGTTGGTGTTCGGGCTCAGATGCGCCTCGCCGGCCGATGCAGCCGCCGGGGCCAGGCAGGCCAGCAGCGCGGCCAGCAGGGAATTACGATGGGTGATCTTCATGTAGTCAACTCGTTTGAAGGAACGCCAGGGCTGCCGCGTCCAACGCATGCGTGCAGCTCCCAACCCAGGCACGATGGCCGTCGCATGTCCTTCAATCTGTCTGACTCGTTCGAATTTTCACGGTGTTCTCACTGCGTTGGCATGGCGCGTCCAGAATGGTGCCGCGCCACGCACGCTGGAACAGCCTTACTTTGGCTGCTGCAACCAGGTCCTGCGAACCGCATCGAAACGGAAGGTGTGGGGGCCACTGCTTACCGGCACGGCCTCGAACAGCGTGGTGTTGTCAGTGAGCACGTAGGCGAAATGATCGCCCGAGGCGTTCCTGATCTGGTAGATATCGCCGTCCTTGCCTTCCTGGGGAAGCCGCAGGAATCCCGGGGTGGTCAGATCATCCACAGGACTACCCACCCGCACCGTGGTCCAGCGGCTGACGGGAACCGGCAGATCGGTCTTGGAAACATTGATCTCGACACGGCCGGTGCGCTGGCTCCAGCGCCCTTCCCTGGCATCGAAGACATAGGCGCAACGCTCCCGGACACCGCACTGCTGGGTTGCAACGTCATCGCGCACGGTCACGCTTGTGTCACCGTAATTGTTCACCGAGAGCATCGCCCCACTTGCAGCCCAGCGGGGCAGTTTCAGGGTGCGTCCGCTGCTGTTGAAGGGAATGTACAGCTCTGTCAGCGCATGGTCAGTTGAAGCCACCACCCGCTCTGCAACGCCCCAGGACCAGGTCATTACTTCAACCCTGCTCGACTTTCCGTTGATCAGATGCCATTCCTTCAACGCATTGTTCCAGCGAAGCTCGATGCTGCTGGACGCGTCGACGGGAACATATTCCAGACTGGCCACGCTCATCCCTTCCGGGTCAAGTCGGGCGGGCCGGGCGGCCGTTGAACCCACGACGACGCGATCCCCGTCAGCCGGGGCATCCGGCAGCTTCAGTTCCGCCACCCAGTCGTGGTCACTCAGCTGGAAATTGAGCTTGCTGTAGCCCGATGGCATCGCTCCGCTTCCGCCATTGCTGCCAGGGGTCAGGTGCGCTTCGGCAGCCAGTGCTGCAATCGGGTACAGGCCGATCAGCAGGGCGGTCACCAAGGGAACACGGCGCAGGTTCTTCATTCTCACAACTCCATTGAAGGGAATGCCGGCCGCATTCAACGCAGGATGGTGCTGAACTGAAGCCGGCGCGATCACGTTGATCGATTGCCTTCGCTGAAGCTGTCTGACCTGTTCTATTTTTTCGGGGTCACGCCTTCTTTTGAACCTGCAGCCAGGGGTGCTCCAACTCATCGCCACAGGCGCACCGTTCGGCCACCCGGGTTTCCCACTCACAGCGCAGCTGCCTGCGCTGCGCGGGCGAGGCATACAGATACTCGTTGAGCAGCTCCATGAAGCGCTTCTGCCCATGCGGGGTCAGCTGGGCGAAACTCCACATCAGCGATGCAATGCGGGCATCAAGTAGAGGGGGCACGGCGACTCCACGCAGGTCTGCAATCGATGCCTCCACCCTATCGTCCTCATCCTGCGATTCCATCGGACGATGTCCGGTTGCAGAGTACTCATCCATCTTCGCTGCCTTCGGGCAGGCCGCGCGCCACCTGCGAAGCAGACACCATGCCCTGGTCCAGGGCGTAATCGAAGATTTCGCTGGTGCGCTTCAACCCCAGCTTGCGCATGGCCGAGTGCTTCTGTGTACTGACCGTCTGCCGGCTGCGCTTGAGCTGCTCGGCAATCTCCTTCTGGGTCATGCCATGGGCGATCATGCGCAGCACTTCAATCTCGCGCTTGGTCAGCGCCACCTCCTGCAGCTGCTCCAGCTGTTGCACGACGCTGGCGGACAGGTGGCCATTGCGGCGATGCGCGGCACGGATGGCCAATGCCAGATCGGCCGCAGGGTCCAGCTTGCCAACAATGCAGTCCACGCCAGTCTTGCCGATGCTGGCCAGCACCTGCACGCCAGAGATGCTGGTCAGCACCACCACTGGCAACCTGGGGAAGCGCCGCCGCAGGAAGCCCAGCATCGCCACGCCGTCGCCATACTCACCACCGGGCATCGAGAAGTCGGTCACCACCACGTCCACCGAATGCTTGCTCAGGGCTTCAACCAATGCCGTAGAATCGCCGGCGGTAGCAACGATTTCGATGCCGGGCTCCAGGGCCAGCGATTCACGCACCCCCGCAAGAATGACGGGGTGGTCATCGGCGATGACGATGCGGATATTCATGACATGATGTCCTTGCTGTTCTTCACTGTTCTATTGCTGCCGGTTGCCGGCATGCCGTTCTTTCCTGCTTCCATCGGAACCCCGACTTGATGAACTCGCTGGCCATTCGCGTTGCCCTTGCTGACGACCATCCGGTGATCCGTTTGGGCGTTCGTAGTGCCTTGGATGAAGCGCCTGCGATCCAGTGCATCGGCGCGGTGGCTGACTCCACCGAACTGGTCGCCCTGCTTGAGCGCGAGTCCTGCGACGTGCTGGTGACTGACTACGCGATGCCCGGCGGCGCATTCGGCGATGGCCTGGAGCTGTTGGGCTATCTTGCGCATCACTTCCCTGCCCTGCGCGTGGTGGTGATGACCGGCCTGGACCAGCCCGGCCTGATCCACAAGCTGGATGCCAGTGGTGTAGCCGGCATTGTCAGCAAGTCGGATGATCTTTCGCAGGTGCAGGCGGCGGTGATGGCGGTCTACGCGCATCGCCGCTATCACTCGCCGGCGGTGGTGGAGCTGCTGCGTCGCAAGGAGCAGCGCCGGGTCACGGTGCTGTCGCCGAAGGAAGTGGAAGTCGTCAGGCTGTTCCTGGAAGGCCTGAGCATCACCGAGATCGCCGCACGCCTGGACCGCAAGAAGCAGACCGTGAGCACGCAGAAGGTCAACGCCATGCGCAAGCTGGGCGTCGAGCGCGATGCCGAGCTGTTCTCGTTTGCCGCCGACCTGGGACTGAAGGCCGGCAATCCGCAGCGCTGAGCGGGTAGCTGCTGCGCCCGTCACGATTCCTGCTCCAGTTCGCGCCGGTAGTCATCCAGGCATTCCTGCAAGGCCACCTGCAGTGTGTCCAGCTGCGATGCCGGCACGGCCTGGCCTTCGCGCAGCGCGTATTCCACCTCGCCGCAGCGTTCGCCCAGTTCCCGTTCGCCCAGCATCTGCAGCACCCCCTTGAATGCGTGAGTGCGGTCCAACAGGCGCTGCATGTCGTTCGCGGCACGCGCGTCGACCATGGCCTGCAGATCCTTGTCGCCGGTTTCCACGAACAGACGGCGGATGGCCGCAGAGGGCCTGCGTGCTGTGGCGGGTGTTGCGACCGGCACAGGAGCCGCGTGGCCGGCCTTGCTCAATCCAGCCTCAAGGCGTTCGAGGTTCAAGGGCTTGAGCAGTAGATCGTCGATGCCCGCTGCCAGGCAGCGCTCGCGCTCGCTGGCCAGTGCGGTGGCGGTGATCGCCAGGATCGGCAGCGACTGGCCGCGCTGGCGGAGTTCGCGTGCCAGTGCATAGCCATCCATCACCGGCATGTTGATGTCGGTCAGCACCGCCAGGTAGGTGTCATTGCGCCACAGCGCCAGTGCGGCTGCGCCATCTTCGGCGGCATCAACCTCGAAACCCAGCTCCTCCAGCTGCTGCTGGATCAGCTCGCGGTTCACTGCATTGTCTTCCACCAGCAGCACGCGCCCGCGTGACTGCAGGGCCGCCGCACGCTCGATCTGCGGCACTGTGGACACAGCCTGCTGCCGGGTACCGATGGCCGCCAGCAGGGCATCGCTGGCATAGCAGGTGACTTCGGTACGGTCACCGCGGACTTCAGGCGTCAACGGCCCCTGCGCATGGGCAAACACCGTGTGCCGATGCGAGGCCGCCAGCTGCTGCTCCTCCTCCGGACTCCAGGGCCGGTGGTCGCCCACGATCAGCAGCACGTCACCACTGGCATCGGCCTGCGGTGCCGCCAACAGCAGTGGTTCCGCTCCCGACTCCAGCAACAGGCGCTCGGCTTCGCTACGCCATTCTGGCGTGGACGACAGCACGGTGATGCGCTGGCCCAGCAGCGGCTGCGCTGCGGCTGCCGGTTGCAGATGCACCGGCAGCCGCAGCGTGAAGCTGCTGCCCACCCCCTCTGTACTCTCCACCGACACGTGCCCGCCCATGGCCTGTGCCAGCTGCTGGCACAGCGCCAGGCCCAGGCCACTTCCACCGTAACGGCGCGAGACGCTGGCGTCGGCCTGCTGGAAGGGCTGGAACAGCTGTGCAGCCTGCTGCGCGTTCATGCCGATGCCGGAGTCGATCACCTGCACGCGCAGTTGCGCGCCCTTGCCGGCCACGTCCTGCACCTCGGCACGTAGCATGATGCGGCCGGAGTCGGTGAACTTGACCGCATTGCTGACCAGGTTGTTGAGGATCTGGCGGATACGGTGCGCATCGCCGATGCAGTCCTGGCCGCTGGCTGCTTCCACAGCGAAGAACAGGCGTACTCCTTTGCGCAGCGCATCGGGGGCATACAGCAACGCCACGCTTTCGATCAGAGGACGCACTGCAAAGGGTGCCGGTTCCACATCCAGCTGCCCGGCCTCGATCTTGGAGAAGTCCAGCACGTCGCTGATGATCCGCATCAGCGCATCGGCCGAGAAGCGGATGCGGTCCAGCCGCTCGTGCTGGCCCGGCTGCAGAGGCGAGCGTGCCAGCAGCTCCAGATGGCCCAGCACGCCATTGAGCGGCGTGCGGATCTCGTGGCTCATCGTTGCCACGAATGCGGATTTGGCCCGGGTAGCGGCCTCGGCGGCCTGGCGCGCAGATTCGGCATCCTCGCGGGCACGGCGCAGCGTGTCTTCCAGTTCCACCTGCGCGGTGACGTCGCGCAGTGCACAGACCCAGACCGCCTGGTCGTGGTAGGTGGCCAGCGCCATGCTGATCTGCAGCTGGGTATCACTGCCGCCCTCATCCGGCGACCACTGCAGTTCAAGCGCTTCATCATCGTGGCCGCCGCGCCCCAGCTCCGCAAGGCGGGCATAGAGTGGCGCGATGGCGTGGCTGTCGGCACCTCCTGCTTCGCCCACCAGCTGGCGCGCGGTGTCGTTCTGCAGCAGCGGCATGCCACTGTCGCGTGCCAGCAGCGCCAGGCCAATCGGTGCGGTACCGATGATGGCCCGGCTCAGCGCTTCGCTCTCATACACCCGCGAGGCGTCGGCCAGTGCGGGCTTGAAGACACGGCGATCGATGCGCAGCAGCAACCACCACAACAGGCCGATGATCAATAGTGCGCTTAGGCTGCGCGCCAGCAGGTACGGGCCCTGAGCCTTCCAGATATCGGCCCAGTCGTAGACGTGGCTGAGCGTCCAGTCCACGCCGGGCAGGCTGCAGCTGAGGATGAATCTGCCCTGCGCATACTGCCGCGAAGGCTTGGTGCCGCCGCGCGCCGGCAGGGTCCGCAGCAGCAGATCCTGCTCCTGGTTGCTCAGGCCGCCGGTGCTGAGCACGACTTCTCGGGCGGCGGATACCACCAGGTAACGGCCTTCCTCGCGTGCCTCCAGCCGGGTCTTGATGTTGTCGACCGACTCGAACACCACCCGCCGGAAGTACGGCGTGGTGCCCTCGGCCATGGTCACCACGCCCACCAGCGACGGCTGACCGGTAAGTGGATTGACTGCAAAGCGCGACAGCAACCGCCCCTCGCGGGACGCGGCACGGATCGGGCCAGGTCGCGGCAGCAGCTTGCGCACCTCGGGCTCATCACGCAGCAGGCGGGCGAAGGCCTGTTGGCGGGTGGCCACACCCAGCGTCTGCAGCAGCTGCGCTTCGTCACGCACATTGGAAACGGCGAGCAGGCGGCCCTGTGGCTCGTAGGCGAACATCGCCACCGGGCCGGGCGCATCCTGCGAGGTGATCGAATCGGCGGTGTAGGCCGAGTAGATGTCGATCATGCCGAGGTAAGCCTTCAGTTCCCCGGGCGGCAACGGGTTATCGCGTGCGCCGAGCACCAGCCACGGCACGGCGGTGCGTCCTTCGGCGCGCACCACCAGTTCCTCGCCCTGCGCGTGGAAGCGCTCGGCCAGAGGCGTGCCGACCGCCTGCAGTGCCGGACGCTGGTCGCGCCACAGCACGTCGTTGCCATTGACCGAGGTGGCATAGGCGCGGTCGCGCTGGTACAGGAAATAGTCCAGCGCCGCGCGGGCTTCCAGGAAGGACTGCCGCTCGCGGGCGTGGAACTCTTCGACGTCGGCAATGGAGCTTACGATGGCCGCCAGCAGCACCAGCGCGGTGATCAGCGCACCACCCCCGAACAACAGCCGGCGGCGCAGCCGGCGCAGGTCATCCAGGCGCGCGGCCGCAGCTGTGCTGCCCGCTCCCTGCGCTGCTTCAGTGCCTGCCATGACCGTGATCCTGAGGTGGGTACTCATGCAATTTATCCGATTGCGTCACTAGCTGGCGCATCTGGCACGCCCGGGACCAATGACCACAGCAGGGCCTGGCAGAGCGCCTCGCTGGCATAGCAGGACACCCCCCTGCCCCCGTGCTCACCCTGCGGGCGCAATGGCCCCTCCCGGCAGACCCGCACCCACGGGTGCCCACCGCGCTGCAGCCAGCGCATCTCCTCCTGCGATGGCTCGAACAGCACCCAGACCACACCCGGCGGAACCTCCGGCACAAGCGCTTGCACCAGCTGCACCTGTGCGCCCCAGCCACGCAGGCGCCGTTCCAACTCGCCGCGCCAGGGCCCGGGCGCGGCCAGCAGATTGATCCGTTGCCCAGCCAACGGCAGCGGCACCGGCACCGTAATGGAGGTCAGCAGCGGAACCTCGAACACGAAACGGCTGCCCACCCCGGGGGTACTTTCCACCCATATGAGCCCGCCCATGCGTTGGCACAGCTGCTGGCACAACGCCAGGCCAAGCCCGGAGCCACCGAAGCGCGACACGATATCCGGCGCCGCCTGGACGAAAGGCTGGAACAGCCGTTCGCACTCGGCCGCACTCAGGCCGATGCCGGAATCGGTGACTTCCAGGCGCAGGTAGCGACGGTCCTCCCGGCGCCTGCAGGACAGCCGCAGCTGCACCCGCCCCGAGGCGGTGAACTTCAGTGCATTGCTGGCCAGATTGCGCAGCACGCGCTCGATGGCCGCCATCGGCGCCACTGCGGCGGCCGGCACGTCGGCGTCCACCACGCAATCCAGCTGCAGGCCCTTGGCCTGCGCCACCGGGGCGTACAGCACCGCGACCCGCTCCAGCAACGCGCAAGGCGCGAAGCGCTCGGGCGTGAGTGTCCACTGTCCGGACTCGATCCGCGACAGGTCCAGCACGTCGGTGATGATGTCCATCAGCGAATCGGCGGACTGGCGCAGGCGCAGCACGCGTTCGGCGGGCTCGGCCTGCAACGGACTGCGTGCGAGCAGTTCCAGATGGCCGATGATGCCGTGCAGCGGGGTTCGGATCTCATGGCTCATCGCCGCCACGAAATTCGATTTTGCCCGGCTGCAGGCCTCGGCCGCAGCGGTACGCTCGCGCTCGGCGTCAAGCTCGCGCATCTCATGGCTGATGTCCTCCACCATCAGCAGCACGCCGCCGGGCCAGGCCTCGCCACCGGAATGAATGTGCGTGCGATGGAACAGGCGCTGTTGCGGATCGGTGGCCAGCGGCAGGTCACCCTCCACCTTCACCGCACCATGGCGGGTATCGGCCTGCATCAGCGCCTCGCGCAGCTGCGGCATCAGCCGCGCGCCGGCGGTGCGGTCCATACGCTGCAGCGGGCCATTCCAGTCCTGCACATGGCCGGTGCTGGCTTCCAGCAGCGCCACACCCACCGGCACGTGCTCCAGCAGCAGGCGCAACCGGCGGTCGCGGGCGTAGATGGCTTTCACCTGGCGGAACGCAGGCGTGTACATGCGCCGATGCAGCCACAGCAGCAGGAACCAGAGCAGCGCCAGCGCTACGAGCAGGCAGGCGACATCACTGAGCAGCATCGGTGCGACGCCACGCAGGATGTCGGCCCAGCGGTAGGTCTCCACCAGCGTCCAGGGCGTACCCGCTACTGCCAGCGCCAAGGTGAATCGGCCCTTGTGGAAGCGTGCACGGGTGGCGTCGCCCAGCAGCACCCAGTCGGTATCGGCGCCTGCGGGGGCCGCCCTGGTATCAATGCCATCAGACGTGAGCACGCGCAGGCCATCGCGGTCCAGCAGCGCGATATGGCCCTGGCTGTTGTGGCGTAGCAGCGCCTGCAGGCGTGCCATCGGTTCATAGGCCACGAAGGTGGCGATGGGGGTGGCGCCCAGGCTGGCCTGGAACACCGATACCAGCGATGGCTCACCGCTGATGGGGTGGCGGCCGAAGGTACGGCGCGGGCCATCGCTGCGCTCCACGCTTTCCAGCAGAGGCACCTGATCGTGGCTGGAGGCCGGTGCCAGCAGCTGCGCCGGCGCGCGCAGATGCTCGAAGACCTCGCTGCGCGAGCTGGCCGCGAGCGCGCTGATCAGGCTGCGTTCGGTCAGGCCCTTGTCCAGCGACAGGTATTGGCCGCTGGGATCGAAGAAGTAGGATGCGGTGTCCGGCTCCCCCTCATCGGCGGTGCGGGTCAGGCGCTGGATGAGTGAGACCGCAGTAGTGAGCTGCAGGTAGCGCTGCAGTTCCTGCGGGCGCCACTGCGCGGTCTCCAGGCCCAGCGCCATCTGCGGCCGGCTGCTAGCGTCCGCTGCCACCACCAGGCGCTGGCCACCCTGCAGGTAGTCACGGCGCATGGCCTCGGCGCTGGCATCGCCCAGCTGTACGTCACGATCCCAGGCATATTCGGCCATGTTCGCCAGCCGCGCATGGCTGGCATCCTGCCGCGCCAGCTGGAACTGAAGCGCCGTGTGGGCGCGGCGGAACTCGGCAATGCGGCGCGCCTCATAGCCGTTGACCTGGACCACGATGAGGGTGATCAGCACGCTGAGGGACAGCAGGCTGAGCACCGCCCCACAGGCCAGCATCAACCTGCGCGGGTACTGCCTCAGCGCCTGCAGTTCGCCCGCGCCGGCAGGCGCCGGCCCGGCACCGGAGTGCAGGCGGCGCAGCGAATCGGCAATGGAAGGGGCGGCGTACGGCATGGCATCGGGCGGCGGCAAGCGCTCGTTGTGAAGAACATGGAGCGCCAGCATGCGTGGCGTGTGCGGTCGTCGATGTAGGACAAGATCGAAAAACGCGTCGATGCATGACGCATTTGACTGCACAGACAGTTCTGTCCACATTTCGGACTTGTCCTGTTTCTGCCTCGCGCCTTGCTGGGGACGCTATGCGTCTCCCCGCTGACGAGGACCTCGCGATGAAGCCAGCACTGAACGGCGAGCGCCTGTGGGCACTCCGCCTGATGACCCGCCATGCCTGCCACCGTGCAAGCCTGCGGATCGCTGCGGCGTTGCTGCCGATGCTCCCCGCGCCCGCGCGGCTAACATTGGCCGAAGGTGCCTTTGCCGTGCTTGGCCCGCTGCTGCTGACAGAGCGGCATGGCCGCGCCTATGGCACGCTGCAACGGCTGGGCCACGCGCCCGCATCGGCCACGACACTCACGGCCCGCTTCCTGGCCGGGCGCTGGCTTCGCAAAGCCCACGCGCGCCATCTGCAGTCGCTGCCCTTCCCAGCCCTGCAGCACCTGCTGCGCGGGATGGCGTGGCATGACCCGGGAGCGCTATGGGCCTCGGCCGCAGGCCGGCGGCGGGTGGTCTGCCTGTTGCCCAGCGGTGATATCAACCTGGCCATGGCCGCGTTGTTGGACCGCCCAGGTGCGCCCGCACACTACTTCATCAATTCGCTTCACCATGAAGCTTCACCCATGCACCGCACATTGCTGGCCCTCCAGCGCCAGGGGCATCGCCTGGACATCGGACAACCGTCGCGCTGCGGCCAAGCCTGGCGGAAGCTGCGACGCGGTGCCACGGTACTGGCCGTACTGGACCCCTGCCCATGGCGGAAGACAGGAAAGGCCACAGAGCCTGCACCGCTGCGCCTGGCCAGGTTGGCGCAGGTCCCGGTGCTGCTGCTCGGACATCGTTGCGATGGCAGCACCGCCGGCACGCTGCACGTGCTGGGCGAGTACGGTGCCGAGTCCATCGCTGGCGGCGCTGCGGCGCTGTACTCCGCTGCACATGCCTTCCTGGCGGCAGCCCCGCACGACTGGCGCGATCTGGACCGGTAGGGGTGACAAGGACCGCAGCAGGGCAGACCCCGCTGCGGCCAGGGCGATCAGGCGATGACCAGTGCCACGTTGATGTTGTTGCGGGTGGCATGCGAGTACGGGCAGACGATGTGCGCCTTGCGCACCAGCTCTTCGGCCTGCGCGGTGGGCACGCCCGGCAGCGAGATGGTCAGTGCCACGTCGATGGCGAAGCCGGTGCTGACCGCACCGATGCCGACGCGACCGGTCACGGCTGCACTGTCACCGATGGCGATGTTGTCCTGGCCGGCAACGTACTTCAGGGCACCGAGGAAGCATGCCGAGTAGCCTGCGGCGAACAGCTGCTCCGGGTTGGTGCCGGTGCCACCAGTGCCGCCCAGTTCGGCCGGGGTGGACAGGGCGATGTCCAGGATCTTGTCGGACGAGGTGGCGCGGCCTTCACGGCCGCCGACAGCGGTGGCCTGGGCCGAGTACAGGATCGATTCAATGCTCATGGAATGCTCCGGTCGGTTGACTGAGTGGAGTGGCGGAACCTTCCGCCACCCGCTCATCCTCCGGGGCGATGGGCGCCGCTTCCATCGGACAGCGACGATAGCGCGGCCCTCTGCCGCCAGCCGCTTCAAGCGCGCAACTGGACGTACAACGCCAGTAGCGCGAGGTGCGCGACGTAGTAGGTGTAGAAGGCCCAACGCCAGCGCGGCAGCCGCCACGGCACACGTGCAACCGCCAGCACCACGGGAATGGCCAGCAGCGCCCAACCGTTGTGGTTGGCCCAGCACACCGCGGCGAGCCCGACCAGCAGCAGCCACCACGCACCATGGCGGAACGCCAGCCATCCAAACAGCACGAAACCGACCCCCGCCCATTGGTAGTCCACCAGCATCGGCGCCATGCCCGCCGCCAGCAGCAACAGCAGTGGCCGATTGTTGGCCAGCGCATGCACCGCCACCGCAGCCAGGGCAAATGTGAGCAAGATGTTGAGTGGCAACCAGGCACCGAAGGCCAGTGCATGCAGCGGTTGCGCGATCACGCCCCATATGGCCAGGCGACAGATCGACTTGCGCAGGTCCGCACCCGGCTGGGCGAGGTTGCAGGCCATCACCAGCGCGAACAGCGGGAACGCGATGCGCCCCAGTTCGCTCACTACCGGCAGGTAGCCACCGAACAGCACCTTGGCCACGTGATCGCCGGTCATGGTCAGGAGCGCGAGCCACTTCAGCAGCTCGCGGGCGCCACTGCTCAGGACGGGATTGAAGGGACGGTTCCCTGCCATGGTCTGCTGCATCGCCGAAGCTTATGCGCATCGGCAAGCACATTTCCATCACCGCGCAGTCCGCAGGCGCTGCCCGATGCCGTGGGCAGGAGTATGCTGGCAGGCCCTGCTGGTGAGACCCCCGTCATGCGCACCCTCTACCCCGCCATCGAGCCCTACCGCGAGTTCACCCTGGCGGTGAGCGATCTGCACACCCTGCATATCGAGGAGTGCGGCACGCCCGAGGGCATCCCGGTGGTGTACCTGCATGGCGGGCCGGGTGCTGGCATCTCGCCGACCCATCGCCGCTTCTTCGACCCGGCACGTTACCGCATCGTGCTGATCGACCAGCGTGGCAGCGGACGCTCCGCACCGTTCGGTGAGCTTCGCGACAACACCACGCAGGATCTGGTGGCCGACATCGAGAAGGTGCGCGAGCATCTGGGTATCGAGCGCTGGCTGGTCTACGGCGGCTCCTGGGGTTCGACCCTGTCGCTGGCCTACGCACAGGCGCATCCCGAACGTGCCACCGGCCTGATCGTGCGCGGCGTGTTCCTTGGCCGCGAGATGGAAAATCGCTGGTTCGCCGAGGCCAACGGCGGTGCACGCTGGATCTTCCCGGAACGCTGGGATCGCTACGAGGCCTACATTCCAGAAGGCGAGCGTGGTGACATGATTGCGGCCTACTGGACGCGCATGGACAGCGCCGATGAGGCCACCCGCATCGCAGCGGCGCAGGCCTGGCTGGGCTGGGAAGACAACGCCGCCACCCTGCAACACGACGTGGATGCGGTTTCCACGGATGACCCGCTGGATACCCTGGCCAAGGCCCGTATCGAGGCCCACTACTTCCGCAATGGCATCTTCCTGGAGCCGAACCAGCTGCTGCGCGATGTCGATCGCATCCGCCACCTGCCGTGCGTGATCGTGCAGGGCCGCTACGACATCATCTGCCCGCCGCGCAGCGCCTGGGACCTGGCCAAGGCCTGGCCGGAAGCCACGCTGGAGATGGTGACCTCGGGGCATAGCGCGAACGAGCCGGCAACGGTGGATGCGCTGGTGCGCGCCACCGATGCGTTCGCCGACCGGTACTGATGCCATGGGGTAGTGCCGGCCGCTGGCCGGCATCCCAGCAATCGAGGGTAGAGTCGACTGTTAGTCGACTATCGCGCGCAACGCGGGCTTTTCAGTCTCCTGCCGAGAGCAGTCGACTAACAGTCGACTCTACCGAGGCACGTTGTCGGCTCGTCACGGATTGGCATCGAACACCACCGTCATGTTGCCTTGCCAATGCGAGCCGGGCGACTTCAGCATTTCCGTTACAGATCCAGGACCGGCCGTGAAGCGCAGCGTAGAACGCCGCTGCATCAGATACCCATCCGGCGTGAAGCGCGGCGCGAGCGAATCATCGGGCAACAACGGAGTGTCCTGCGCCGGGCGCCCGTCACCCACGTTGCTCATGCCGGGAATGGTCACGTCCACATCCACCGGCACCATCACGTCATCGCGCAGGTTACGTATGCCGCAACGATCGGCGACCTCATGCTCGCAGCGCAGCTTCATGCTGAAGTCCATCGACGTGGTGAGATTGAAAGGCAATTCCTGGCGGAGGCGCACAGGCGGCTTGCCATGATCGATCCAGGACGACCAGCCGCCCTCTGGTGTCAGCTGTGCGCGCGGAAAGTCACTTGAGAATCGCACCTGAAAATCGTGCGCCACATCCAACTCCAGGTTCAAGACAAGTTCCGAATCGGAGTAATCGCCCTGGCCAAGATCGATCTGCTGCCCGTTTCCCACTGTATAGGTTACGCTTCCTGTGTATTGTCCATCATGCGCCTGCAACGGATTCGGCGTTTCCAGGTGATACCCGATAGAGAAGTTGAGGTATGTCGCGATGCGATCGGTAGTTGGCCGGGGCGAGCGTACGCAGACGGCCTGACCGATTGGAACGCCCCAAGCGTATCGATAGAACCTTGAGCTCCCTACCCCTGTCCGGCCACCGCAACCTCCAGTTGCAGACCCATTGCTTCCTGGCGCTGAGCCATCGTTTGGCAGTCCCCATTGCATGCCAATCAGGAACACACGAACTCTGGCCTCCAGTTCGTGACCATTCGCGTGACGCACGATCACCTTTTGCCAAGCTCCGTCCACGGCCAGGTACCACTTTTCGCGCGGGTCTTCCCCGCCTCCATACAGGCGTCGCTGGCTGACATTCAATCCGGTGTCGATCGTAAAGTCGCCGGGAATGCAGAGAGCTGGATGCTGCGCGCAAAAGCCGGATTGAGGGGTTGTGTTGACAAACTTGTTGTGGGATGGATCCAAGGCGGACGGACGAAACTCTGCCTTGACCTGCAACTCGGCCGCGTTCGCTGAAACGGCGGCCATCAGTGCTGCCAAGGCTATTGGCAAGGCGCCTCTTTGGAGACTGCCCTCCTCAAAAAAACGACGTTCAGTATAGGTCACAGCGATTCCTCATCAGATCTTTCATGATCCCGCCAGCGGGCTCGGGCACCTCACCCCTCCAACCATCAACACATCCCCCTCCCGCGGATAGCGACCCTCCTCCATCGTCAGCACGCAACTGACCAGGTTCGGATAGCGCAGCTCCACCACCGGCGCGCGCGCGCTCAGTTCCAACGTGAAGAACCCTTCCTCCTGGCTGACGCTGCGCCCGGCATGGTTGATCACCTGCACGCCGCGCACGCCATTGCCATCGGCATCAAGCACCTGGCCCATCACTGTGAAGGTACGCAGCACATCCACGGTGGCGTGCATCACCCCGCCCTTGTTGAGGTGGTAGCTGACGGTGGAAGGCTGTAGCGCGGCGGCCGGCGCATGTCGGCCCTGGAAGTCGAACTGCACGTGGCCCGCGCGGTAGGCCGTCACTGGCACGAAGTTGCGCCCCGGCTTCAGTTCCACGCCGCCGCCCCGGCTGTCATCCGCGCGCAGCGCGACATCGGCATAGTCGCTGCGCACATCGACGATGATGCCGGTATCCACACTGCCACTGCGCCCCTGGCCCAGCACGGCAGCATGACCGCCCCCGATCACCACGGTGCTGTCGAGGTTGGCGCTGCCGCTGATGCGGCCGGCGTCGGCGCCGCGGTACAGCTGCACATCGCCTTCCAGCAATGGGCTTTGCAGATAGGCGCCCGCACCGGCGCCGATACCGCTGCGCTCTGCACTGATCATTCCGTTCACGCTCTGCACAAGCTTGCCATTCACACGCTGCGAGGCTGCAGCGCTGACATAGGTATCGCGCTGGCCGGCCTCGCCGGTACGGCTGCCCAGGCTGCCGCTGTAACTGCGGCGCTCGCTGCCCAGCGACACGCTGACGGTCAGGTCGACGCCGCGCTGCCGGCGATAATGGGTGAAGCGGCTGCCGGGACGGTCGTAGGCTGAGACCCGCCAGTTCACGTCGTGCTTTCCGAACAGGGTCTCGCGGCGGCCATAGGAAACATCGAGGCCGGTGCCGCTGGTAAAACCCGAGCTGCGCGATACGCGCAGGCTGGCGTTGTCGCGGTGGTTGAAGCGATGGGTGATCGATACTGCTGTGGTGTCCTGCCAGCCGCCCCGGGTTTCCCAGCGTGGCGGCGCACCATCTCCGAGATGTACACGGTGGCGCTGCTCGGTCCAACTACGCGCATGGTTGGCCACTATCGAGCCGACGCGGTAGCGGTACAGCCCCTGCAGGTCGACGCCGCGCCCGGCATCACTGGAAGTATAGAAATTGGTGTACGTGCTGAAACGGTCGCTGGCCTGCCAGTCCATCGATAGACCGGCTGCGTGGCGCGTGCCGATCTGCTGCACGGTGGCACCGGCCACCGCACGCGGATGCACCAGGTAGTTGACCACCGCGCCGGCGGCCAGCTTGCCGTCCTGCGATGCACGACCACTGTCGAGCAGGCCACGCTGCTGGCCTGCGAACACGCTGTACCGCCAGCGGCGGGTGGGGTCGCTCCAGCGGCTGGGCTTGTGGATCGACGCGGTCTCACGCGAGGCCTCGTGACCATCTTCGATGACACGCAGTTCCACGTCATAGATGCCGCCCGGCAGGCGGCGGGTGTCGACTTCCTGAATGCCTGGCTTCACTGCCTGGGTAGACAGCAGATTGCCATCGCGCAGGATCTCCACCACGCCCTCGCGGCTGGCAGTGACATAGACCGGGTACACACTGGGGCTGCGCATATCGGCCAGCAGCACGTCCGATGAGCCGAGCATGAAGCCCAGTGCGGTATCGTTCTGCGTGCCGGGTGCGCGTGGCTGGCGGATGATGCCTTCGAAAGTGGGCAGGAAGTAGCCCGCACGCACGAAATGGTCGCCCAGCTCGCGCTGGGCGTACAGGGCACTGAGATAGTGCTCGCGGCTGCCCGGCTGGGCGTAGTACTGGTAGCTGCCGACCGTGCTCCAGCGGCCGACACTGCCACGCAGTTCGGCGCTGTAGCGCGCGGAGGTCTGTTGCTCCTGGCCGCTATGCACGGCCACGCTGTTGCGGACGATCAGGCCATGGCTGCCTCGCTCCGGCAAGGCGATATGGCGCCCATCCTTGTGTGCGCCGCCCGGGGTCAGCAGGCTGAGCAGGGAGTTGGACAGGCTGTAGTGCAACGCAGCCAGACCCCGGCATTGCTGGCTGCACACACCCAGCGCCATCGGCTCGGCCAGCGCCTCGGCCCAGCGCGCCCGCTCCGTCTGCGGAAGCGGGCTGTCATGGACTTCGCCGAAGCCGATCAACTGCACACGATTGTCTTCGTGCAGCAGCACCTCGGCGTCCCCCAGATAGCCCCCGTCCAGCTCCACCCGCACGGTGAGCGGATTGCCAAACAGGTGACCGCGGAACTCCGCGGGCATGCGCTCGCGCTGCTCCAGCAGGCTGGGCAGTTCACCCAGCGCAAGACCGGCGGCATGGCTGGACGCGGCAAACACCACGGCGCCAATGCCAGCCGCCAATCGCGCAAGGGCCGGATATGCGGGAGCGAGGGGAAGTCTCATGGGCGGATGCCTGCGCCCTCCCGCCGCATCGATGACGCGGCAAAAGGGCACGAGGCTGCATGATCGTCAGATGTCGCTTTCGAAGATCATGTGGAACTGGCCGCCGTAGCTGCCCTGCTTGTAGCCACCGCTCGGCGCAGTCGGGGCAATGGCAAAGGCCAGTGACTTGCCGGCGGCGGCCTGGGCAGCGTTGGCCACTTCGATCTTCGCGGCCGAGGTGGCCGGCACCACCACGTTGTCCAGCTTCACTGCCAGGTCGACCACGTCGGCAGCCGAGGCCATCTGTGCCGGTGCCGACAGGTAGGCACTGATCGCCGCCGGCGACTTGATGTTGATGACGCGGCCGGTCAAATCGCCCAAGGTCTGACGGGCGGTATCCCACGGCAGGTTCTGCGGCAGGCCTTCCCAGCCATCGGGGGTGGACACCTGCAGGCCGGCGCTGTTCGGCACGTCGGCGGTGACATTGATGGTGATGGACTTGGTTTCGGTAGCGGCCAGGGCAACGGCCGGGGTGATCAGCAGGGCGGTGGCCGCTGCCAGCAGGGTGGTCTTCAGAGACATGGATGCACTCCAGGTTCAAGGGTGGAAATCAAGATGCCAGGCAAGGGCAACGCCGTCCCAGCGGGCGCCTGGCAGGCCCGTTCGGGATAGATCCATCGGTGGAAGTGGGCTTAACGGCGTGAGTCAATGCTGCGTTGGCTATCGCCTTCGCGAAGCTCGAAGCGCAGGAACTGGTTCTCAGCGGCCTGCAGCGCGTAGCTGTTGCCAGGACGCACATGGGCAATGATTCCCGGCGTGCAGGTGTCGGGGCGGTCGCGCTCGCACTGACGCAGGTTGTCCAGCACCACGGTGGCATTGCCACGATTTCGCACCTGCTGTGGTTCAACGAGCGTGTCGTAGCGCGGGTTCTCCGGCGCGACGAAGAAGATCGTGCCGTAGCCGGTGAATACGCGGATGGCAGAGGTGAGCTCGGCCGCTTCGCGCGCCTGTTCCTCGCTGAGCGCGAACTCCGCGGCGTTGGGCGCCACCGGCACGAACCGCAGGCGGTAGTAACGTTCTTCGTCGCGCGCGCCGCGATACACCAGGCGCGTGGCCTGCTGGCCATTGCCTGCAATAATCAGGCGGCTGGGGCTGGCGATGACGCCCTGCGCATCGGGCACATTGCGTACCAGAGCACTGGTATCCACCCGCGTCTCACGGGCCTTGCCGTCGGCATCGAAGTGCATCTGGGTGACTTCCACCCGCACATAGGCGGTGGCATCACCGGTGTTGCGGATGCGCTTGAGCAGGTTGCTGTGCGAGGGCTGCAGATAGTCGAACAGCACGCCGACATTGATCTGCGGTGTGGATGCCTGCGCGCTACCAGACAGGATGACCAACAGAATCAAAGAGAGAAGACGATGCATGGCGAGCCCGCAGGGAATGGCGAGCGCGAATTTTCACGACTCCATCACAACTTCGATATACAAAAAGTTGCAAAAGTCGGACTTGTCCTACAGGTTTGAAACGATTCCTAGTCCGCCTTTGCTGGCCTGCAGGACCGGCACGCACGCGGTGAACGGCAACCCACTCGGCGGCTCGATCACCTGCATTCTTCGCAACCGGCTTACAGTCCCGCGCAGAAGATCCGGCCATGGCCACCACAACGGTGGACCGCCCTCTCCTCAGGAGCATGCCATGACCGGTGTTCGCTTTCTCCCCGTTGCCCTCGCCCTTTGCGCGGGCCTGCTTCTCGGTGCGTGTTCCAAGACCCAGGAAGCCAGCAAGGCCACCGCGGCCGAGGACGTAACCGAAGTGAAGCTGATTCCAGCCTATGAATCGCTGGACAAGGACGAGGACGGCATCGTCACCCTCGCCGAAGTCGATGCGGTTGCGCCGGACTGGGCAGAACGAATGCACGCCTGCGACACCGACCACGACAAGACGCTTACACGCGGCGAATATGACGTCTGCAAGCAGACCACGCCGGCTGCCCATTGATCCGCACCTTGGCACATCGCCGGGCCTGGCTATACCAAGGTATAGCCGGGCTAACCCACGAGCCTCTAGGTCTACCACATTCAGGGGCGGACAATAGCGCCACTGGCCAGGGCAACCCTGGCTGGCTCCCTCCCTTCATGGAGACGCAGATGGACCCCGACCCTGCCGGGCGCCCCGCGCCCCGTATGCCCGCCTGTTGCCTGTTCCTGGCGCCTGCCCGCCGGTCCCTGCCTGCCTGAGTGACGGGGGATCGCCAGGCGCCGCCTGCCTGGAGATCACCCCCATGTCCTACAAGATTCTCTATATCACCCTGCGCCGCCTGATCGGCGAGCGCGATGTTGCCGCCCTGCGCAGCCACCTGCTGCAGCACGGCCCCGTGGTTTTCGCTCGTTCGCTGTCGCTCGGTTCACCGCGCGTGGTCGCCGACGCACTGTCGCTGCTGCCGATCAGCGAACGCATCAACGTGCTGCGCCATCTGCCCTACCCCCTTCGCGATGCGATGAAGCCGCTGTGCATCGGTGGCAGCCAGCGCCTGCACATGCAGCCGTGGTCACCGGCGGTGCTGGCGATGCGCCACGCCTGAACCGCTGCATCCGTTCCGTTCGTGTTCCGGCCGCGGCCGGCTCTGACATTCAAGGAGTTCCCATGAGCCTGCTCAACGCCTGGTTCAATGCCTTCCTGCGCAGCCGTCGCGCAGGCAACCTGTTCGGTCGTCGCGCCATGCCCGAAGCCGGCTTCGGCCCGGGCAGCGCCGAGGCCGCACCATTCGCGCTCACCACCGGCCTGGTCACCCTGTCGCAGCTGGACGAGCCGCGCCTGCTGGCCGCACTCGACTCGCACGTCGATGGCCTCAGCCCGCACGAGGCCGAGGAGCGGCTGGCCACGCTCGGCCCCAACGAGGTCGATCACGAAAAGCCGCTGCCGTGGTGGCGGCACCTGTGGCAGTGCTACCGCAACCCGTTCAACCTGCTGCTGACCGTACTGGCGGCGGTGTCCTGGCTGACCGAGGACATCAAGGCCACGATCGTGATCGGCGCGATGGTGCTGCTGTCCACGCTGATCCGCTTCGTGCAGGAAGGCCGCTCCAACCGTGCCGCCGAGCGGCTGAAGGCACTGGTCGGCAATACCGCACGCGTGCTGCGCCGCAATCCGGGTACCGAGGCCGCCGATGTGGCCGACCAGTACTTCGGTGCGCACCTGCACAGCCGTCGCCCGGCACGCCTGCTGGACCTGCCGATCCGCGAGCTGGTGCCCGGTGATCACATCGTGCTGTCGGCCGGCGACATGATTCCGGCTGATTGCCGCGTGCTGACCGCCAAGGATCTGTTCGTGGCGCAGGCGGCGATGACCGGCGAGTCGCTGCCGGTGGAGAAGTTCGCGCACCCGGGCGATGGCCTGGCCGGCCTGCTGGAGCAGCACAACCTGCTGTTCATGGGCACCAACGTGGTATCCGGCACTGCCACCGCCGTGGTGCTGGCCACCGGCAACCGCACCTACTTCGGCACCCTGGCCCAGCGCAGCACCGCCACCGACCGCGCACCCACCGCGTTCCAGGCCGGCGTCAACAGCGTCAGCTGGCTGCTGATCCGCTTCGCGCTGGTGATGGTGCCGTTCGTGCTGCTGATCAACGGCTGGACCAAGGGCGACTGGACCGAAGCGTTCCTGTTCGCACTGTCGGTGGCGGTGGGCCTGACTCCGGAAATGCTGCCGATGATCGTCACCTCCACCCTGGCCAAGGGTGCGGTGCTGTTGTCGCGGCGCAAAGTGATCGTCAAGCGCCTGGATGCGATCCAGAACTTCGGCGCGATGGAAGTGCTGTGCACCGACAAGACCGGCACCCTCACCCAGGACAAGATCGCGCTGGAGCGGCATACCGATGTGTTCGGCCACGATTCCGAGGACGTGCTGAAGTTTGCCTACCTCAACAGCCACTTCCAGACCGGCCTGATCAACCTGCTCGACCGTGCGGTGCTGGAGCACGTGGAGCTGCCTAGCTCACTGCGGCTGTCGCAGGACTACCACAAGGTGGATGAGATTCCGTTCGACTTCGAGCGCCGCCGCATGTCGGTGGTGGTGTCCGAACGTGAGGACCACCATGAGCTGATCTGCAAGGGTGCGGTTGAGGAGATGCTGGCGGTATGCAGCACCGTGCGCGAGAACGGCGAGGACAAGCCGTTGGATGAGCAGCGGCTGGCGCGCGTGCGGCAGACCACCGAGGAACTGAACGAACAGGGCCTTCGCGTGGTGGCAGTGGCGATGAAGGAAACTGCTGCCAGCCAGACCGTGTATTCGCAGGCTGACGAGTGCGGCCTGACCCTGGTCGGCTACGTGGCCTTCCTGGACCCGCCGAAGGAATCGGCTGCACAGGCGCTGCAGGCGCTGGCCGCGCATGGCGTAGAGGTGAAGGTATTCACCGGCGACAACGAGCTGGTCACCGCCCGCGTCTGTGCCCAGGTCGGGCTGGAGGCGGACACCATCCTGACCGGTCCGCAGATCGAGCGCATGGATGACGGCGCGCTGTCGCGGGCGTTGCACCACCACCGTGTGTTTGCCCGATTGACACCACTACACAAGGAGCGCCTGGTACGCGAGCTGCGCGCACAGGGCAAGGTGGTCGGTTTCCTCGGCGACGGCATCAACGATGCACCGGCGCTGCGCGCGGCCGACATCGGCATCAGCGTGGACAGCGCGGTGGACATCGCCAAGGAGGCCGCCGACATCATCCTGCTGGAAAAGAACCTGATGGTGCTGGAGGAAGGTGTCATCCAGGGCCGGCGCACGTTCAACAACATGCTGAAGTACATCCGCATGACCGCCAGCTCCAACTTCGGCAACGTGTTCTCGGTGCTGGTGGCCTCGGCCTTCCTGCCGTTCCTGCCGATGCTGCCACTGCAGCTGCTGGTGCAGAACCTGCTGTACGACATCTCGCAGATCGCCATTCCGTTCGACAACGTGGACGAGGAGCTGGTGCGCAAGCCGCTGAAGTGGAACCCGGCAGACATTGGACGCTTCATGGTGTTCTTCGGGCCGATCAGCTCGATCTTCGACCTGAGCTGCTTCGCGCTGATGTGGTACGTGTTCGATGCGCGCACACCGGCCGACCAGGGCCTGTTCCAGTCCGGCTGGTTCGTGGTGGGTCTGCTGACCCAGACCCTGATCGTGCACATGATCCGTACACCGAAGGTGCCGTTCCTGCAGAGCATCGCTGCGCCGCCGCTGCTGGTGATGACCGGCCTGATCATGGCCATTGGCGTGGCCCTGCCGATGAGCCCGCTGGCTGGCTACTTCAAGCTGCAGGCCCTGCCGACCGGCTACTGGCCGTTCCTGGTGGCGATCCTGTTCGGCTACGCGGTGCTGACAACCGTGCTGAAGAAGATCTACATCCGTCGCTACGGCTGGCAGTAAGCGCCCGCCGCCTGGTCCAGGGAGAAACACAATGGACATCAATCCGAACCTGCCGGCGTTCAACGCCGGCGCGACCCTGAGCTCGCTGATCAGCCTGTCGGTGGCGTTCGTGCTTGGCACCGTCATCGGCCTGGAGCGGCAGCTGCGTCAACGCACCGCCGGCCTGCGTACCAATACGCTGGTGGCAGTGGGTGCGGCGGTGTTCGTCGACCTGGCCGTGCGCTTCCATGACCTGTATGGCGGCCCGCCCTCACCGCTGCATGTGGTGGCCTATGTGATCTCCGGCGTCGGTTTCCTCGGCGCCGGCGCGATCATGAAGGACGGTGCGCAGGTGTCCGGCCTGAACACCGCCGCCACCCTGTGGGGCTCGGCGGCGGTCGGTGCCTGTGCGGGCATCAAGCTGCTGCCGGAGGCGGTGATGGCGGCGGTGTTCGTGCTGGCCGCCAACACCCTGCTGCGGCCAGTGGTGAACCGCATCCAGCGGCAGCCGTTGCCGGAGGCGTTCAGCGAGGCGACCTATGCAATCAACGTGGTCTGCCAGCGTGAGCAGCAGGCCGAGGTACTGGACCAGCTGTTGC
This sequence comes from Stenotrophomonas maltophilia group sp. Smal13, assembly GCF_030236855.1. Classification (NCBI taxonomy): domain Bacteria; kingdom Pseudomonadati; phylum Pseudomonadota; class Gammaproteobacteria; order Lysobacterales; family Lysobacteraceae; genus Stenotrophomonas; species Stenotrophomonas maltophilia group sp. Smal13. Next base: position 64,185 of record NZ_JASJSQ010000006.1, on the reverse strand, counting down.
TGCTGCTGGAACAGGCGCACTACCCGGTGCGCGCGGTGGACCAGCGTCCGTTCGGCGAACGCGACGTGGAGATCGAAGCGGTGCTGTATGCCACCACGGTGGATGCCGGTGAACTGGATGCGGTGCTGGCCACGCTGGCGACCACCCCCGGCGTGCTGCAGGGGTTCTGGAACGCCAGCCTGGATGAGTAGTGCCGGCCGCTGGCCGGCAACATCGTGCACCGCTTGGTAGGTGCCGACCTTGGTCGGCACAGACCTGGGAAGTGCCGGCCGCTGGCCGGCAACCTCATAGACTCCGGGACGATCCTGCAGCTGCCGGCCAGCGGCCGGCACTACCAGGCATCGCTTTGGTGGGTGCCGACAGCACAGGAGCACGCCAAGCACGGTCGGCATCTACCAAATCCGGCTTTGCTATCCTTTCCCCCCACGCCAGGGAGCCGCCCCGATGCCATCGCTGTCGCCCCGCCGCCCGCTGGTGCTGCTGGCCCTGATCGTCGTGATGGCGGCGATCTTCCTGGTCGATACCGTCACCGATTACGCGGTCGCCGCCGCCTGCTTCTACGCAGCGGTCATCCTCGCCGCATCGCGCGTACTCGCCGCACGCGGGCTGATCAGCCTGGCCATCGCCTGCATCGCACTCACCGCCCTGAGCTTTTTCCTCACCCGCTTCGGCACCTACCGCATCGGCCTGGTCAACTCGGTGATCGGCATGCTGGTGATCGGCATCACCACCTACCTCGCGTTGAAGATGGAAGCGGCCAAGGCCGCAGTGCAGGAAGCACAGGGCCGCCTGCTGCGAGTGGCGCGCGCATCGACCGTGGGCGAGCTGACCACCTCCATCGCACATGAAGTGAACCAGCCGCTGGCGGCGATCGCCAGCAGCGCCGAAGCCTGCCAGCGCTGGCTGGCACAGGACCCACCGAACGTGGACAAGGCCCGCCAGACCGTGGCCCGCATCCTGGCCGATGCGCATCGCGCCGGTGACGTGATCGCCCGCATCCGCGGCCTGACCCAGGGTGCAGCGCCGGAACGACGCGCGTTCGACCTGAACCAGGCGGTGGAGGAAATGCTGGCGCTGTCGCGCAGCGAGCTGGACCAACACGGCGTGGCCGTGGCCCTGCTGCTCGATGCCGACCTGCCGCTGGTGCAGGCCGATCGCGTGCAGGTGCAGCAGGTGATCGGCAACCTGATCCTCAATGCGGTGGACGCGATGGAAGCAGTGCCGGCTGCTGACCGCCGCCTGTCCCTGTTGACCCAACGCGACGGACAGCGGATCAGCCTAAGCGTGCGCGACCGTGGAATCGGCCTGCCAATCGACCATCCTGAGCGCGTGTTCGATGCGTTCTGGACCACCAAATCACACGGGCTGGGGCTGGGATTGAGCCTGAGCCGTTCGATGATCGAGGCCAATGAGGGAAGGATCCGAGCCGAGCGCCCTAGCGGCGGAGGTGCCTGCTTTGTGTTTGACCTGCCCATCGCCACGGAAGTCCCCCATGCGTAAGCCCGCTGCACCCATCACGGACCCGGCACCCATCGTCTACGTGATCGACGACGATCCGTCGGTGCGCGCCGCGCTGGAAGACCTGCTCGCCTCGATGGGCCTGCAGGTGCGGGCCTTCGCCTCCACCCAGGCGTTCCTCGAACATGAGCTGGAAGATGCGCCGGCCTGCCTGGTGCTGGACGTGCGCATGCCCGGCCAGAGCGGGCTGGAGTTCCATCGCACGATGGGCAGCCACGGCCTGCAGCTGCCGGTGGTGTTCATCACCGGCCACGGCGATATCGCAATGGGTGTCAACGCGATCAAGGACGGTGCCATCGAGTTCCTGACCAAACCGTTCCGTGACCAGGAGCTGCTGGATGCGATCCACAAGGGCATCGACATCGACCGCCAGCGCCGCCGTGACGGCGAGGCGCTGGACGCCCTGCAGCAGCGCTGGAACACTCTCAACCCCGGCGAGCGCGAGGTGGTCGACGGTGTGGTGCGCGGCCGCCTCAATAAGCAGATCGCCGGCGACCTCGGGGTCAGCGAGATCACGGTGAAGGTGCGCCGCGCACAGGTGATGCGCAAGATGGGCGCGCGTACGCTGGTCGACCTGGTGCGCATGTACGACCGCCTGCAGGCAGGTTCCCCATGAGCGTGCATGTCGCGCTGCTGCGGGCAGTCAATGTCGGAGGTACCGGCAAGCTGCCGATGGTTGAACTGGTGGCGATGTGCGAAGACGCCGGCTTCACCGACGTCCGCACCTATATCGCCAGCGGCAACGTGGTGTTCCGCAGCGGACTTGACGAAGCCGGCGTACGGAAAGCCCTTGGCCAACGGCTGCAGGCCTATGCAGGAAAACCGGTGGGTGTGCTGGTGCGCTCGGCAGCCGAGATCGCGGCGGTTGCCGCCGGCAATCCGTTCCCACATGCCGCCGGCAATCGCGTGGTCGCGCTGTTCGTTGATGAGGTACTGCCCGCCGATCCCTTGACCGGGGTGACCGGCCTGCGCGATGAGCAGCTGGCGCTGGGTACCCGCGAGATCTTCGTCCACTATGGCGACGGCATGGCCGACTCACGCCTGCGGATTCCCTATGCCCAGCAAGGCACCGCCCGCAACCTCAACACGGTCGGCAAGCTTGCGGCAATGGCCGCCGCGCTCGGCCAAGCCACCTCAGACAGTAGAGGGCGGCGGTAGAGTCGACTGTCAGTCGACTATCGCCCGCAGCGCGGGATTTTCCACAACCTTGTGGAAGAGCAGTCGACTAACAGTCGACTCTACCCGGCACGGGCCTGGATACCGGACAAGATCACGCCCGTTGCAGGCGGTGCTTCAACCGCGTATCCATCAATCCCACCGCCAGCAGCACCGCGCTGGTCAACCAGCCAGCGGCCAACAGATGGGTCTGCGGCAATACGAAACCCATCACGCCCAGTGCCACCGCACCGATCAGATGCGAGTACGGTGCGCGCCCGTACACCACCCGCTTGTACAGCGCGCTGCCCAGCAGGTAGATCAACGGGCCGGCCACCAGCACGGCCGCATACACCGGCGTCACCGCAGCGTGCGGGTGGTCCATGACCAGGTCATTGCCCACCGCCGTAGCGATGATCCCTGCGATCAGCAACGCGTGCACATAGTGGAAGTTGGCGCCCATCCGGCCCGGGTCTTCGGCATGGCTGATGGCCTCGGTGGCGTCGCGGCTGGAGATGCCGAAGTACAGCCACCACATGGCGATCGTGCCGGCGAACGTGGCAAGCACCGCCGACACCACCGCCCCACTCCACTGTTCGACCTCGCTGAGCACGCCACCGGTCGCCAGCAGCGTCTCGCCCAGTGCGACGATGACGAACAGCTGGCAGCGCTCGGCCAGGTGCCCGCCCTCGATGGTCCACTCGCGGGTGTGCGAACGGCCCAGCCCCGGGAACGCGAAGCCGAACATCGGTGAGACGTATTCGCACGCCACGGCCACCGCCCACAGCGCCAACCGCGTACTGCCCTCGGCTGCCGCACCTGCCAGCCAGAAGCAGGCCGACACGCTCACCCAGGCCAGCATGCGACGGAAGTTCGGTGCCAGTGGGTGCGTGCGACCGACCTCCAGCAGCACGAAGGCGGTGCGCCCGACCTGCATGGTGGCGTAGGCCCCGGCAAACACCCAGGCACGGTCGCCGAAGGCCTCGGGAATGGACGAGGACATCAACAAGGCCAGCAGCATGGTGGCGAACAGCAGTCCGCGGATGCGCGGCGCTTCCGGATCGAACCAGTTGCTGATCCAGCAGGCGTACTGCCAGCCCAGCCACACCGCAAACCACAGCACCAGCGTCTGCAGCACGCCGGCCAGATCCAGGTGATGCAGCAGGTGGTGACTGAGCTGGGTGACCGCGAACACGTAGACCAGGTCGAAGAACAGCTCTTCGTAGGTCACGCGCGCATGGTGGCCGTCGCGCTGGCGCAGGGCCGGCAATCGCAGTCGTGTACTCATGGCTTTCCTTCAGCGCGCCAGGCGCCAGTAGAGCAGACCGGCCAGCAGGGCCGGCACCGCGAACACCAGCAGCAGGATCGGCAGTTCTTCGCGCATCCCGTAGCCGGCCTTGCTGACGCCTACCCACAGGTTGGCCACCGTCACCAGCAGCCAGGTGGCAATGAACGCGATCAGGGCCGTGGGCAGCTGTGAGGTGCCCACGCTCCACAGCCGCCCGAACAGCAGGAACACCCCAAGCAGCACGACGCCACCCACCATCACCAAAAGCACATGCATGGTCCACCTCCTTGAGCCTGCAGGCAGGCTAGCCGTGGGCGATTCTGCGCTCCAGCCGATGATCGTGGATTCACTTTCCAGGCGCGGCGAACAATCGCCCTGATGATCGCGGCATGGCAAACGCGAACAGTTCCCATTAGTATTGCGTCATTGCGCAGGGATGACCTCCCGGCACCCGCCTTTCACCCTTGCTTCCCGTCCGGATGTCCCAGCCGACACTTCCCCGCCCACCTGCGCTGCCGCTGGTGACCTCGCTGGTGCGCCACTACGAGGAACTGGTGGACTACCTGCATCGCCGGTTCCGCTCGCCCGGGCTGGCCCGCGAAGTGGTGCACGATGTCTGTGTGCGCCTGCTGGAACGCCCGGCCGCGCATGACGCCCGCCAACCGATCGCGCTGCTGCGCAGGATCGCCCACGATGCGGCGGTCGACCGCTGCCGCGCCGAGGACCTGCGCCGGCACTGGGTAGAGCCCCGCGCCGAGCTTCCCGAAGGCGCCTGCGAGCGCCCCGGACCCGAGCGCCAGGCGCAGGGCCAGCAGGCGCTGCAGCGGCTGACCGCCAGCATCGAGCGCATGCCCTGCCGGCGGCAGCAGGTGTTCATCCTGCACAAGATCCACGAGCTGCCCCAGGCCGAGGTGGCGCAGCGGATGGGCATCGGCCTGAAGGCGGTGGAACGTCATCTGCGCCTGGCCATGGCCGACTGCCGGCTGCACGGTGCGCTGCGGTGAGCCCTGCATCACCCGATCCGGCACCGCCGTCGGCGCCCGCCGAACCGTCCGCCGAGGACATGCTCGACCAACACCGGGAGGCACTGAAGGAGCGTTTCCCGTTGCCAGGCCCGGAGCAGTTGCAGCGGCGGCGCGGCGGATCTGGCGCGAAACGGGTACTGCCGGTGCTGTTGCTGGCGGCTGCCGCGCTGCTGCTGGCCGACCCGGCCTGGCAGGTGCGTGACTACCAGACCGCCGTCGGCGAGCGCCGCGACATCGAGCTGCCGGACGGCAGCCGCGTGCTGCTCGACGCGGGAACCCACCTGCAGGTCCGTCGCCATCTGCGTTCACGGCAGGTGCTGCTGGCGCAGGGCCATGCGCGCTTCGAGGTGCAGCATTCGGCGTGGCGCCGCTTCCAGGTCGATGCCGGACCGGTACAGGTACGCAACTACGGCACGCTGTTCGATGTTGACCGCCAGGGCGATCTCAGCGAGGTCACGCTGTGGCGCGGCGAGGTCGGTGTCAGCGTGGATGGCGGCGGCACCGAGCAGCGGCTGAAACCGGGGCAGCGCCTGCTGGCCCAGCCGGGGTCGCTGTCTCCGCCGGAAGCCGTGGATCCGGACCGGGCCGACTGGACCACTGGCCGGCTGCAGTTCGACCGCATGCCACTGAGCGAGGTGCTGCGCATCCTGCAGCGCTATCACGACCGTCCGATCGTGCTGGACGACCCGGCACTGGGTCCGCTGCAGGTGTCGGGTGTGTTCGATGCCGATCGTGCCGAGACGGCGGTCGCGCTGTTGCCGGAGATCCTGCCGGTCCGGGTGCATACCGCCGCCGACGGCAGCCTGCATCTGCGCGCCCGCGATTGATTGCCACGCCGAGGGTGGGTTGCGCGCCGTCCCATCCGGCAAGTGCTTGAACCCTTCCGAAGGACCCCCGCATGACCCGCCCTGTTCCGCCCGCCGCGCTGCGCCGGCTGGCCCCCACCCTGCTCGCCGCCTGCCTGTGTGCGGCGCTGCCCGCCACCGCGCAGACCGCTGCTTCCGCACCTGTCGAACTGCACCTGCCGGCCGGCCCGCTGCAGGCTTCGCTCAACTCGCTGGCGCGGCAGAGTGGCATCCAGCTGCTGTTCGCCGCCGACAGCGTGAGCGGCCGCAACGCGCCCGCCCTCGACGGCCGCTACACCCCGCACGACGCCCTGCAGCGCCTGCTGGCCGGGCAAGGCCTGGCGATGCAGGAGCGCTCGCCGGGGGTGTTCGTGGTGAGTGCCGCGCCAGCATCGCCCAAGCCCCGCGCTCCGGCCGGGGCCGCGTCATCGGCAGCGTCCCCTGCCACGACCACTTCGCTGGCCCGCGTCACGGTATCGGCCTCGACCGCGCGCATGCCGCAGGGCGAGACCGCGATGCCCAACACCATCACCGTGCTGACCCGCGAGGACATCGCGCAGCAGCTGGCGCTGGGCTCGGATGTCTCGCGCGTGCTGTCGGCGCAGATCCCGGCGTTTGCCCCGGCGCGCGAGAAGATGTCCAACTACGGCGAAACCATGCGTGGCCGCGGCATCCTGTACATGGTCGACGGCGTGCCGCAGTCGACGCCGCTGCGCGATGGCTCACGTGATTCGCACACCATCGATCCGGCGATGATCGAACGCATCGAGGTCATCCACGGTGCCAACGCACTGCAGGGCATCGGCGGTACCGGTGGCATCGTCAACATCATCACCCGCAGCGCGCCCAGCGAGCCCGGTGCCTTCCTGCTCGACACCAACATCAGCTACAGCTCGGCGCTGCCCAGCCGCCGTGATGACAACGGCCAGCGCGGCTCGGCACTGGTCGGCGTGCGCGGCGAGCAGTTCGATCTGGTGGCCGGCCTGGCCTATGAGAAGCAGGGCCTGTACCACGACGGCGAGGGCCGTTCGATCGGTACCAACGCCCAGGGCGAACTGATGGATTCGACCTCGTCGAACGTGTTCGCCAAGCTGGGCTGGAACATTGCCGAGGGCCACCGCCTGCAGCTGATGGCCAACCGCTACGAGCTGCGCGGGCTGGACAACTACCTGGCGGTGAACGGTGATTACCGCACCGGTCGCCCGACCATTTCGGTGCCCGGCGATACCCCGTTGGAGCCGCCGATGAACCGCTCGCGTTCGTTGACGCTGGACTACAGCGCCGCCGATCTGCTCGGTGGCCGCTTCCAGGCGCAGGCCTTCGCGGTGGACTTCGAAGGCCGCTATGGCGCCAGCCAGTGGGACCCGTGGGGCAACACCGGCGCCAACGCCGCCTGGGACCAGACCCAGAACGAATCGGACAAGCGCGGCTTCAAGCTGACCCAGAGCTGGGCCCGCATCGCCGACACCACGCTGGACGTGACCCTGGGCCTGGACGGCCTGCGCGACCGCACCCACCAGGTGCTGCTGGCCAGCGGCATGAACTGGGTGCCGCAGACCACCTACCAGAGCCTGTCGCCGCTGCTGCAGCTGCACTGGTGGCCAACCGACCACCTGATGCTGTCCGGCGGCCTGCGCTACGAAAAGGGCGAGCTGGAAGTAGGCGACTACACCACCCTGCCCCGCTACGGCGCACGCAAGGTGGCCGGCGGCAAGCCGACCATGAGCGAGACCCTGCCCAACTTCGGCGCGGTCTGGTACATCAATGACCGCCTCAACGCCTACGCCTCGTATTCGGAAGGCTACACCGTGGCCGACGTTGGCCGCGTGCTGCGCGCGATCAACCGGGACGGCCAGCGCGTGGACAATCTGATTGACCTGTCACCGGTGGTGTCGGACAACCGCGAGATCGGCCTGGAGTACGACGATGGCCGTTTCAGCGGTGACATCGCCTACTACACCTCCGAATCCAAGCTGGGCTCGGTGCTGATCTACGATCCGGGCATCGATGCCTATGCGGTGCAGCGCCAGGCCACCCGCGTGGAGGGCTTCGAAAGCAACCTGCGCCTGCGCCTGGGCGACAGCCGGCTGGGCCTGGGTTATGCACGTGCCAACGGCCGCTACGATGCCGACGTCGATGGCCGCCTCGACAGCGACCTGGCCGGCGTCAACATCGCGCCGAACCGGCTGACCGCGTTCTGGGAGCAGAGCTGGACACCACAGCTGAGCACCCGCCTGCAGGCCAGCCACGCCTTCGACCGCGACTTCGACCTGCGTGGCGCGCGGGTGGCGGAGTTCAAGGGTTACACCACGGTGGACCTTGTGGCCCGCTACGTGCTGGACAAGCACGCCTTCACGCTGGGCGTGCAGAACCTGGCGAACAAGCAGTACATCAGCTACTACTCGCAGACCACGCCGTCGAACCCGAGCTATTTCTCGGGCCGTGGCCGGGTGCTGACGCTGGGGTGGCAGTACCGGTACTGATCCATGGCGCCCTTATGGGAGCCATGAAATCTATGCGCGACGCGATGAAGGAGGCCCATGCTAGTTTCTGGGCCTCCTTCAAACGGACGTGAACCATGCGTTTTTCCCTGCTCGCCGTCACACTGGCCGCTGTTCTTCCGGTCGCGCACGCCAGCGCCGCCGAGGCACCCCTGCCGCAGTTGCGGGCCTACACCGTGGATGCTTCCTGGCTGCAGCCGATGGCACCGCTGCAGATTGCTGACCACACCTGGCAGATCGGCACCGAGAACCTGACCGCACTGCTGGTGCAGACCGCCGAGGGCGCGGTGCTGCTCGACGGCGGCATGCCACAGATGGCCGGCCACCTGCTCGACAACATGAAGGCACGCGGCGTGGCACCGCAGGATCTGCGGTTGATCCTGCTTAGCCATGCGCATGCCGACCATGCCGGGCCGGTGGCGGAGCTGAAGCGCCGTAGTGGCGCGCACGTGGTCGCCAACGCGGAATCGGCGGTGCTGCTGGCGCGTGGCGGCAGCGATGACCTGCACTTCGGCGATGGCATCACCTACCCGCCTGCCAGTGCAGACCGCATCGTCATGGATGGCGAAGTGATCACGGTGGGCGGCATCGCGTTCACTGCGCACTTCATGCCGGGGCACACCCCGGGCAGCACCGCGTGGACCTGGACCGATACCCGCGAGGGCAAGCCGGTGCGCATCGCCTACGCCGACAGCCTGAGTGCACCGGGCTACCAGCTGCAGGGCAATGCGCGCTATCCGCGCCTGGTCGAGGACTACAAGCGCAGCTTCGCGACGGTGCGGGCGTTGCCCTGCGACGTGTTGCTGACCCCGCATCCGGGTGCCAGCAACTGGGACTACGCCTCCGGCAGCAAGGCCAGCGCCAAGGCACTGACCTGCAAGGCCTACGCGGATGCGGCCGAACAGAAGTTCGACGCACAGCTGGCCAAGGAAACAGCCGGGGCCCGCTGATTCTGTAGAGTCGAGCTTGCTCGACTGAAGCAGAGCAGTCGAGCATGGCTCGACTCTACAAAGAGCATGCCGAGGGTGGGCTCGGCTCTCCGAGGGGTGCCGGTCAGGACGACCGGCACCGCCGCCTGTCAGCCGCCCTGGCCGTGCTGCGCGAACGGCTCGGTGGTGCCATCGTTGCGCACCAGTTCAACGGTGTACGGCTGCACGTAGCCGTCCGGCATTTCCATGCCCGGCGAGCCGGCCGGCATGCCCGGCAACACCAGGCCGCGCGCTGCCGGCCGCTCCGCCAGCAGTCGCTTGATGTCCTCGGCCGGGATGTGGCCTTCAACCACGTAACCACCGATCTCGGCGGTGTGGCAGGACGCCTTGCCGACCGGCACACCCAGCCGGACCTTGATCGGGTTCATGTCATCGGTATTGCGTACATCCACCTGGAAGCCTTCGGCCTTCAGGTGGTCGACCCAGATGCCGCAGCAGCCGCAGCTTGCGGTCTTGTGCACGATGGCAATGGGCAGTGCCGGGTCCACCTGCGACGGGCTGGACTTGATCGGTGCCGCCGGGGCTTCGCTGGCAACCGGCGCGGCAGGCGATTCTTCTGCAGCGCGCGCGCAGGCGGTCGTGGCCAGTACGGTGCCCAGCAGCAGACCGAGGGAGAGAGAACGGTTCATGGTGTTGATTCCTTTGCAGATGCGGGCAACGCGGCCCGCTGCCTGCGCATCGAAGGCACAGGCAGAGTCGAGAATGAGTCGAGCAGCTACGGCAGGCGCTTGAGGCCTGCAGGAAATCACACGATGGGCGGCCGTAACGGATCCGGCAACGGCGGCGGAGCGCGTTGCTGGGCGTTGGCTGGCAAAGGCGCCTCACGCCAGGGTGACGCTGGCGTTCCGCTCAGGGTGGCCAGCATGCCGAGGCTGGCCGGCGGGCATTCGCACTCATTGCTCTGGCAGACCGTTGATGCTGCCTCGTCGCAGCATCCGGCCATGGCAGCGGAATGCGGTGCGGCGCAATGCTCCGCGTTGGACTGCGCCGCGTACGAGGATGAGGCAACCGCAAGCGCCGGTGCATTCAGCACCAGGGCAAGGAGAAGCATCCATCGCAGCAGCAGGCCAGGCAGGTTCACCCGACAATGATAGCCGATGCGCCGGTCACGCAATCGCCGCCACCATTGCGCTCATCCGCACCGGGATCGACTTGGCCGCTGGGGTACCGCTGACCCGGTCGTAGTAGTCCAGCGGCAACAACGGGTTCAGTTCCGGGTAGTAACCGGCCAGCGCGCCGCGCGGCATCGGGTAGTCCAGCACGGTCAGGCCCTCGATGCGCCGCTGCACTCCGTCGCCACTGATCGTCTCCAGGCAGACCAACGCCTCCTTCTCCAGCCCGCGCGCCAGCCGGTCCTCGATGTTCATGAACAGCACCATGCGGTCGTTGTACACGCCGCGGTAGCGGTCGTTGTAGCTGTAGATGGTGGTGTTGTACTGGTCGTGCGAGCGCACCGTGGCCAACCGCAGCATCCCGGGATCGTCCACCGGCGCGTCCACGTCCAGGCCTGGCATCACCAGGATGTTGGCCTTGCCGTTGGGCGTGGGCCACACCCGGCGGCGCGGCGGAATGTCCAGGTGGAAGCCGTGCGGCTGCTGGATGCGCTCGTTGAAGCCGGTGTAGATCTCCGGGTACACCGCCGCAATCAGCTCGCGGATGGGTGCGTAGTCATGCATGCACCCCGCCCAGTCGACCTTGCTGTGCGGCAATGTTGCCAGCGCCATGCGACAGACGATCTCGACCTCCGGGAGCACGTCCGTGCTGACCGGCTCGAGCACGCCGCGCGAAGCGGTCACGTTCGACATCGCGTCTTCGATAGTGACGAACTGCTCGCCGGCCGGCGTGACGATGCGCTCCGAACGTGCGACCACCGGCAGGATCAAGGCATCGCGGCCATGCACCAGGTGACCGCGATTGAGCTTGGTGGCGATGCCCACCGTCAGCTCCAGGCCGCGCATGGCCTCGTACGCGCGCGGCGTATCGGGCACGGCGTGGATGAAGTTGCCGCCCATGCCGATGAACACCTTGGCGCTGCCGTCCAGCATCGCCTCGATCGATTCGACCACGTGATGACCGTGCTCGCGCGGCGGATCGAAGCCGAACACCTGCTGCACGCGGTCCAGATAGGCCGGCTTGGGTTTCTCGTCGATGCCGACGGTACGGTCGCCCTGCACGTTGGAATGGCCACGGATCGGCCCGATGCCGGCACCGGGCTTGCCGAAGTTGCCACGCAGCAACAGCAGGTTGGCCACCTGCTGCAGCAGGGTCGAACCATACTGATGCTGGGTCAGGCCCATGCCATAGCAGATCACCGTGGCCTTGGAGCGGATGTAGATCTCGGCGCAGCGGCGGATCTGCGCCTGGGTGATGCCGGAGACCTCCACGATCTCGTCCCAGTCCTGCGCCAGCACGTCTTCGCGTAGCGCCTCCAGGCCCACCGTGTGTTCTGACAGGAACTCATGGTCAAGCACGCGCTCGCCCTGCGCTTCGCGCTCGAACATCACCTTCATCATGCCCTTGATCAGGGCCAGGTCGCCGCCGATGCGGATGTGCACGAACTCACTGGTGATCTCGGTCGAACCGAACGTGGCCATCTGCACCATGTCCTGCGGTTCGGCGAAACGGATCAGCGCACGCTCGGGCATCGGGTTGACCGCCACGATCGGGATGCCGCGTTTGCGCGCCTCGACCAGGTTGCTCATCATCCGCGGCGAGTTGGTGCCGGTGTTCTGGCCGATCACGAAGATCGCCTCGGCGTGCTCGAAATCCTGCAGCACGATGGTGCCCTTGCCCACGCCGATGGCCGGCGGCAGGCCGCGACTGGTCGGCTCGTGGCACATGTTCGAGCAGTCCGGGAAATTGTTGGTGCCGAATTCGCGCACGAAGATCGAATACAGGAACGCGGCTTCGTTGGGTGTACGGCCGGAGGTGTAGAACTCGGCCTGGTGCGGGCTGTCCAGCGCCTGCAGATGATGGCCGATCAAGGCAAACGCCTCGTCCCAGCTGCACGGAACGTAATGATCGGTGGACGCGTCGTAGCGCATCGGCTCGGTCAGCCGGCCCTGCATCTCCAGCCAGTAGTCGGTCTGCGCCATCAGCTCGGTGACCGTGTGCTGGGCGAACAGCTCGCGGCCAGCACGGAACTGGGTGGCTTCCCAGGCCAGCGCCTTGGCACCGTTCTCGCAGAATTCCAGTTTCTTGCGTTCGTCGGCATCGGGGAACGCGCAGCTGGGGCACTTGAAGCCACCGGGCTGGTTCATCGCCAGCAGCGCCTTCGAGCCCTTGCCGATCACACTCTGCTGCAACAGCACCTTGGCCGTGGCGCCGGCGGCACCCCAGCCACCGGCCGGCTGGTTGTAGGGCTTGTAACGCGGCGGCTTCTGCTCGGACATGTTCGGGAACCTGGCGGGAGGAGCACAACAATCAACGGCGCGGGATGGGCCGGATACGGCGTCTGGAGCGCGGCCAGCCCCGCAGTCAAGCACGGACAAGGCCGCTTCGCCAGAGGCAAACGCTGTTTTCAGCGCAGCCTGCCATGACAACGGTTACACCCGCGTCAGCGCCCGGCCACTGCGCTATTCTCGAAGCCGTGGGTGGTCCACCACCTGCGTATTTCCCTTGCCCGGACGCGCTGCATGCCTGACTCGACCCCGCCGCACACCCCGCCTGCCGGCACGGCCCAGCGCCCGTTGCAGCGCTGGCGCAGCGAGGGGCACCAGCAGCAGGTCGACGTGGTGGCCGAGGAAGTGCCGGTTGCACTGCGCTACAACGGCGCCGCCTTCGCAGTGATGATGGCCACGCCCTGCGACCTGGAAGACTTCGCGCTGGGTTTCTCGCTCAGCGAGGGGCTGATCAATACGCCCTCGCAACTGCTGTCGATCGAGGTCCGCCCGCAGCTGGAGGGCATCGAACTGCAGATGACCGTTTCCGAAGACGCACCCGGTGCCGATCTGGATCCGGCCAATGGCCGCCTGCTGCCCGGTCGCGGTGGCTGCGGCCTGTGCGGCACGCGCCAGCTGGAGGATGTGCTGCGCCCGCTGCCGCAGATCCGTGAGCGCCGCACCTATCCGCATGCCGCATTGCAGCGCGCGCTGGCCACGCTGGCGCAGCATCAGCCGATGAATGCGGTGAGTGGATCGACGCACGCCGCGGCCTGGGCCGATGCCAGCGGGAGGATCGGCTGGGTGCGCGAGGATGTGGGCCGTCACAACGCGTTGGACAAGCTGATCGGCGCCCTGCATCACAACGAGCACGCCATCGACGGCGGGTTGCTGGTGATTTCCAGCCGCGCCAGCTATGAGATGGTCAGCAAGGCGATACGTGCGGGTGCCAGCGTGCTGGCAGCGGTGTCTGCGCCGACCGCGCTGGCGATCGACCTGGCCCGCAGTGCCGGACTGTGCCTGGTCGGATTCGCGCGGGAGAGCGGGTTCAATGTGTATACGCACCCCGAGCGGCTGCAGGCGGACGACAGGTAGCGCCGACCACCCCGTCTGCTCCATTTCGACCGGCCCGGGCGGCCCATTGCCACCCGGGCCAGACCGTACCTCAGCGCAGCGCCACCTTCGGGAAGTCCACCGGCACGTCGAAGGCCACGTTGACGTAGTTGGTGAACAGGTTGAGCGCCACATGGGCGAGGATCTCGACGATCTGCTCATCATCGAAGCCGGCTGCGCGCAGCGCCTGCACATCACCGTCGGTGATCTGTGCACGCTGCTCAACTACCTTCAGCGCGAAGTCGAGCGCCGCCGAAGTGGCCGGATCACTGGACTGGCCGATCTGCGCGGCGGCCATCTGCTCGCTGCTGGCGCCGGCCTTGCGACCCAGCGCCGTGTGCGCGGCCAGGCAGTACTCGCAGGCATTGTGGTTGGCAATGGCGACGGCGATCTGCTCGCCCAGCAACGGCGACAGGCGACCGCCGCCCAGCGCGCCGAACGACCCCCACATGCTCTGCAGCGCGGCCGGCGAATTGGCCACCGCGCGGAACATGGCCGGGGTGGCGCCGAAGGCGGCGTGGACCTGGCCCAGCAGGGCCTGGCGGTCGGCGGTGGTGTTGGCGGCATCGATCAGGGGGACACGGGACATGGTGGATCTCCTTGGGAAAGCGCCCGGGATTGGACGACCCGGCCATCCTAGGTAGACTCGATGGACGAAACAGACCAGATCAGCCGCCATTGTTGTCCATTCATCCATGCGCACACTTCCCACTCCTGCAGACCGCTCCGCGCCCGACCGCCTCTCCTCCCTGCTGGAACGCTTCCGGGTGCAGGCCGCGCTGTTCCACAGCGGCCCGCTGTGTGGACGGCAGGTGTTCGAGCCGCAACCCGGGCGCGCGTTCCTGCACATCCTGCGCCAGGGTGAGATGGAGGTCCGCCATCCCGATGGCGATACCGCGCTGCCACGGTTGAAGATCGACACCCCGAGCCTGCTGCTGTACCCACAGCCACTGCACCACGTGTTCTTCAATGCGCCGCTGGATGGGCCGGACTTCACCTGCGCCACGCTCGACTTCGATGGTGGCGCGCGCAACCCGATCGTGCAGTCGCTACCGCCGGTGATGGTGGTGCCGCTGGCCGCGATCAGCGAACTGGACGACACCCTGCATCTGCTGTTCACCGAGGCCGACCGCCAACGCTGCGGTTCGCGGCTGCTGACCAACCGGCTGTTCGAAGTGGCGCTGATCCAGATCCTGCGCTGGGTGGTGGATCATCCCGATGCGGCCGGGGTCAGCCACGGGCTGATGCGCGGGCTGTCCGACGCACGGCTCGCACGCACGCTGGTGGCAATGCACCAGGCGCCACAGGACGAGTGGACGCTGCCGCGCATGGCCGCCACCGCTGGCATGTCGCGCAGTGCGTTCGCAGCGGTCTTCAAGGAGGTGATGCAGGCGACGCCGGCCAGTTATCTGCTGGATTGGCGGCTGAGCCTGGCCTGCGCGCAGCTGCGTGCGGGCGTGGCGGTCAAGCAGGTGGCGATCGAGGTGGGGTTTGCCGATACCGCGTCGTTGTCGAAGGCGTTCCGCAAGCGGTTGGGGGCTTCGCCCAGGGCGTGGTTGGCGGCGACCGCAGCACAGGCTGGGTAAATGGAGAAGGGTAGAGTCCACCGCTGGTCGACTATCGCGCGCAGCGCGGGATTTTCGTGAGCAGCCGACCAGCGGTCGGCTCTACCAAGAGCAACGTCCCCGCGTCGGTGGACGGCTCAGCTGGACGTTCCATCGTTCTTCGCCAGCAGCCCGGCGATGCGTTCGGCCACCTGGGCGCGCACGCTTTCATCCAGCTGCCCTTCGTACATCGCTTCGTAGATCCACAGGCCATCGGCGGCCAACCGCGCTACGAAATTGTCGAGCGCGGCCGGATCCTGTTCCGCGGCCGACGGCGGCAACGGTGCCCAGCGCCGCACTGCCGGTCCCCACGGACGCTCGTCGGCGTCCGGGTCGGCCGATTCGAGCATGAACATCAGCTCGGCGCGGGTGGCGCTCTGCGCCGACACACGCACGAAGGTCTGGTAGCGCTCCAGCGCCGTGGCCTCGCCTGCGGTCTTGCCCAGCAGCGACTCCATCGACGCTTCCCAGGCCTGCACCAGATGCTCGTCGATGCCGCGCAGCAGCGCCTCGCGCGACGGGAAGTGGTACAGCAGGCCGCCGCGGGTCAGCTTGGCCTCGGCCGCCACCGACTCGAAGGTCACCGCGCGCACGCCGTCACGATTGATCACGTTGACGGCGGCGTCGAGGATGCGGTCGCGCTTGCTGGTTCTCATCGCGTCATTTTACGCGATCGGCCGCACCCTCGCGGCCACCGACGCGCCCCCGCAGCAGGCGCGCGATGATCGCCGCGCCCACTGCCAGCACCACCGTGATCACCAGCAGCACGATCTGGTAGCCGCGGTCATACGCGGCCGTGGCCAGTGCGAACCACTCGCCCTGCCCGCTTTCGCGTGCCGCATGCAGCGCCTGGGTGAAGCCTTCGCGGGCAAGCTCGGGCATGTCGGCCGAGGCCGGCAGGAAGGCGCCGTACATTGCCGCGCTCAGGCTGCCCAGCATCGCCACCGCCAGCAGGCCACCGAATTCGTAGGACACCTCTTCCACCGACGAGGCCATGCCCGCGCGGTGCGCCGGTACGTTGTTGAGGATGGCAGTGGACGCCACCGAGATGGCCGAGCCCATGCCAAAGCCGGTGATGGCCATGCCAGCCACCACCCAGCCGAGGCCATGCGGGAAGCCGAACGCCACCACGCCGACACCCAGCGCACCTGCGGCGAGACCGCCGCAGATCAGCGGGCGCAGGCCCACGCGGTGCAGGATGCTGCCACCCAGCAGCGCACTGGGCAGGCTGCCCAGCGCCGCCACCGATACCAGCAGGCCTGCCTGCAGCGGTGTGAAGCCCGCCACCAGCTGGAAACGCTGGGTTGTAACCAGCTGCAGGCCGGCCATCGCGAACAGGGTGAACACCGCCGACAGCGTGCCGGCCAGGAACGCCGGATTGCGGAAGATCGCGAAGTCCAGCAACGGGTACGGCAACTGCTGCTGGCGACGTGCGAACGCCGCGCCGCTGATGACGGCCAGCAACAGCGCGCCGGCACCCAGCGCATACGACGGCGGCGTAGCGATCAGTGACTTGATCGCCAGCACCAGGCCGGACAGCGCCGCCAATGCCAGCAACGAAGACACCAGATCCCACGGCCGCGAGGTATCGCGCTGGCCTTCCGGTGCCAGCAGCAGCGTGGCCACGAATGCGACCACCACCACCGGCACGTTGATCAGGAACACCGAGCCCCACCAGAAGTGCTGCAGCAGCCAGCCGCCGATGATCGGACCCAGCGCTGCACCGACGATGGCCACCGAGCCCCAGATCGCGATGGCGATGTTGCGCTCTCTCTCTTCGTGGAAGCTCAGGCCGATCAACGCCAACGTGGCCGGCATCATCGCGGCCGCGCCGATCGCCAGGAACGCGCGCGCGGCAATCAGCTGCGCCGCTGTACCAGCGAACGCCGCTGCCAGCGAGGCGATGCCGAACACCACCAGGCCGATCAGGAACATGCGGCGGTGGCCGATGCGGTCGCCCAGCGTGCCCGCGCCCAGCAGCAGGCCGGCCATCACCAGCGGATAGGCGTTGATGATCCACAGTGCCTGGCCGGCACTGGCCGAGAGTTCCTCGGTCAGGGTGGGTAGTGCGGTGTAGAGCACGGAGTTGTCGAGCGTAACCAGCAGCAGGCCGGCGGCGACGGTGAACAACAGCGCCCAGCGACGGGCACGCGACAGGGCCGGAGCACCGGCCAGGGGCTGGGACAAAGCCATGGGAGAACCTGGTGGGGGTGGAATACGGTCATAACTATACCGGATGTCCTGTATAGTTATGACCTCCGGAATCCACCAGTTCAGGGTCTGTAGGGGCAAGTCTGCTTGGCTGAACCGCCAGCCAGGCCTGGCCTGGCTCTACTGGTAAACGCTTATCGGCAGTCTTCCGGCAGCGCGGCAATCGCCGACACCACCGCACCCTGCATGCCCTGCCCTACGGCCATGTCCAGTTCCCCGCCCGTTCCCCCATGCTGGCGCCGCAGTTCGTCCTCGCACAGCCCGCGTACCCGCGCACGCGCATTGGCGCGCAGGCTGCTGCATCGCCAATCGGTGCCACCCAGCGGCAACACCGAATACACCACGCTGTTGCAGGAGTTACCGGCCCGCTGCTGCAGCGACAGGCCGCCGAAATCACGCGGTTCGCTGCTGCGCTGCGGATCGAAATAGCTGTCCGGGAAGGTGCGCGCGTACTGTTCGATGTCCACCTGCATGCTGCGCCCGCCGGCCAACGGCATCTGCAGCGGCTGGCCACACGGCGTCGCGTCCGCCCGATGCTGGATGTACTGGTAGATCGGCCGGTCCAGTGATGGATCCTGCTGGGTCACCGCACTGACCGCCGCCAACACCGGCAACGATGCACGATTGGCCATGCGCGCCAGCAGCCCCGTCTGTGCCGGCTGGCAGCGGTCGCGCAAGGTCGCCGCCAGCAGGAACAGCACATCATTGCGAAAGGCGTGGTCTTCGCCGAGGCGTTGTTCGATGCGCTGGCTGGCATCGGCTGCCGGTGCCGGAAACGCGACCGCCGGAGGCTCTGGGACTACGGCGCGCCGCTGCCAGCACACCGCCAGCGCCACGCCTGCTGCCGCCAACACCACCACAGCGATGATCCAGCGCGCACGCATCAGTTGTGGATCGCCGTCAGCGTCGCCGCTGCGGCGTCGTAGGACGCGCTGGCGATATCCGCATCGAAACGCTTGACCTGCAGGCGGCCGGCAAGCCGGTATGGGTCCCACAGGTCTCCCAGTGCGATCGGCGTGGCCAGGGTCACATGGATGATCTGGTTCGGTGGCGGTGGCGGCACATGGATGCAGGCCCCGTAGAACGGCACGAACAACAGTTCCTCGACCAGTCCCGCGTCGTTGGTGCCCAGCGGCACCACGTAGCCATCCAGATCCACCGCGCGACCGTCGACAGCGTCGACCACGCGCGAAGAGCCGAACTGCTTGGCGCGATCCGGGCTGGAATGGTCGATCTCCTGCCCCGGTGGCGTGCCCGAGCCGGTGTCATCGATCAGCCCGCCCACCCCGTCCATGCCATTGCGTGACAGGCCGATCTGCGGCGGCGGACGCTGGTAGGTCACTTCGTCGGGCCGCAGTGCATCCCAGCGGTCGATGGGCGCCTCGGTCGTGGCCGGCTGTGCCGGTGCTGCGACGCCGGTGGTGGCTCCCCCACCCGCCTGCGTACACCCCAACAGGCCCAAGCAGCAGGTCAGTCCGATCAGGACGCTACGGTTCATACGGCCTCAGTTGTGCGTCACGCATGGTGTAGGCGGAGCCGGCCAGATCATCGTCCAGCCGTTCGGCGCGCAGGGTACCGGCCAGGAAGAACGGCGAATACATGTCCGGCATCTCGATCGGGCGCGGCAGCACCACGTGCACGATCTGGTTCGGCGGTGGCGGCGGCACATGGATACAGGCGCCGTAGTACGGCACGAACAGGAATTCGGTCAGCCGCCCGTCATCTGCGTTGGCCAGCGGCACTACATAACCCGGCAAGCGCACCGGCCGCTGCAATACGGTGTCCACGGTGCGGAACGTACCGAACTGCGGCATGCGCCGGTTGCCGTTGTGCTCCACCTCCGGGCCCTCGCCGCGCTCCAGCGCCGCCAGTTCTTCCTTCGGCATCATCTGCAACCAGTCCAGTTCCTGTTCCTCGGCAGCTGCCGGGGCATCGCGATCGATCACCGGCGACGGTGTCAGCGCCTGCACGCCGGTATCGACCGGGCGTTCGCAGGCGGTCAGCACCAGCAAGATTGGCAACAGCGGCAACCAGCGCATGCTCAGCCCCCGGGTGACAGGCCATCGGCCAGCGTGCGCCGATAGGCCAGCAGCGCCGGTACCAGGCCGGCCACCGCGCTGATCGCCAGCACACTCGCCACCCACGCCAGTTCGCGGCCATCCGGCCAGATGTGGGTGATCGGCAGGCCGAAGCTGGCCAGCGCCCAGCCACGCCCGGCCAGGCTGGCCACCACCAGTGCGGCCAGTGCGAGCACGCAGGCAAGCGCGCTGGTCGCCACCGCCTCCACCACCAGCAGGCTGGCGATATAGCCAGGGCGTGCACCGATGGCACGCAGCACCGCCATCTCGCGCCGGCGCTCCTGCAGTGTCGAGACCAGCAGCGCCACCAGCGAGACCATGCCCAGCAGCACCACCATCGCGCTGATCAGCTGCAGTGCCCGCTCGGCCGTGCCCAGTGATTGCCACAGCTGCTGCAGGGTTACGCCGGGCAGGATCGCCAGCATCGCCTCGTCCGGATACTCGTTGATCCTGCGCTGTACCGAGAACGTGGCGATGCGCGAGTTCAGGCCGAGCATGAAGGCGGTGATGCTGGTCGGGGTCAGGTCCAGATGGCGCGCCTGCTCGGCGCTGACACTCTGGCTGCGCAGCTGCACGCCGGAGCGCCAGTCGACATGGATCGCCTCGATGGCCGGCAGCGAGACCAGCACCGACGAATCGACCGGCGTGCCGGTGCGCTGCAGGATGCCGGCCACGCGGAACGGTTTGTCGGCGTGCGTGGCCAGCGTGACTGCGCCGGTGCCGTGCGCCAGCACGATCTCATCGCCGATGCCGACCTTCTGTGCGTGCGCCACCTCTGCGCCGATCACGGCGTCGTACAGATCGTCGAACGGCCGCCCCTGCGCAAACGCCAGCGCATGCCCCGCGCCGTAGCGGTAGTGCTCGAAATAGCCACCACTGGTGCCGACCACCCGGTAGCCGCGCCAGGAATCGCCCAGCGACAGTGGCACCGCCCACTTCACCTGCGGCAGAGAGGACAGCTCCTGGTAGGACTGCCAGGACACGTTGTTGGTCGGGTCGCCGATGTGGAACACCGAATACAGCAGCAGGTTCACCGGCCCGGAGCGGGCACCGACGATCAGGTCAGTGCCTGAGACGGTGCTGGCGAAACCTTCATGCGCCTGCGCGCGCACGCGCTCGACACCGAGCAGCAGCACCACGCTGAGGGTGATCACCAGCACGGTGAGGCTGACGCTCAATGCGCGGCTGCGCAGGCTGGCCCAGGCAAGCTCAAGCATGGGTGCCACCTGCGTGGTTGATCTCGGACAGTGAAATCGTGCGGTCGAACAACGGCTGCAGGCTGTCGTCATGGCTGACCACCAGCACCGTGGTACCGGCGGCCCGGCACTGTGCGGACATCAGCTGCAGGAAGGCGGTCGCGGCCAGGCGATCCAGCGCCGAAGTCGGCTCGTCAGCCAGCAGTACTGCGGGGCGGCCGATCAGGGCGCGTGCGGCGGCCACGCGTTGCTGCTGCCCGACACTCAGGGTACCGGCCGCACGCTTGGACAGCGCCGGGTCCAGCTGCAGCGCTTCCAGCAGGCGCAGGATCTCGTCGTCCAGCGGCCCGCTGATGCGCTCACTGCGCACCGGAGAAAAGCGCAGGCCAAGCGCGATGTTGTCGCGCACGCTGAGGAACGGCAGCAGGTTGAACTGCTGGAAGATCACGCCCAGGTGATCGGCGCGGAAGCGATCACGCGCAGCACCCCGCATCATCTGCAGCGCGTGACCTGCTACTTCGACGCGCCCCCTGCCGGGCAGCAGGACGCCGGCCAGCAGGCCGAGCAAGGTGCTCTTGCCGCCACCGCTCACTCCACGCAACAGCACGCTGCTGCCCTGCTCTATCAGCAGCTGCGGGATATCCAGCACCAGACGTGTTGCGTAGCCGAACTGCACATCCTCCAGGGCGATCACCGCTGGCGTGCTCACGGCGCCAGCACCACGCGCAGGTTGTCGGCACTCAGCACGCTGCGGTCCTGGCCGTTGGCGGTTGCACTGTTGACGATGACTTCGTGCAACCCGGGGAACAGCACCGGCAGGCGCACGACCAGGGCGCGCAATGCACTCGGATTCGTGCAGCGATACTGCAGGTTGGCACTGAAACCGGCGTGGCGATGCTGCCCGGCCGCTGGCACAGCGACGGTCGCAGCGAAGCCTTCGGCACTGGCGTCACCGCTGGCCAGACGGCAGTTGGCGGCGGTGGGCAGGGTGACCCAGCTGCCGCCCTTCAGCAATGCCGTGGCGCGTGACAGTGCCGCCTGCTCGGTCGCGTTGGCGGGCGGTCGCTCGAAATCAAGAATGCCGATACCCGGCGCCTGCAGGGCGAACTCCAGCGTTCCCTGGTCGAGTGCGAGATCAACGGTGGCCTGGCCGTGCACGTGTGGCGCGAGCTGGCGGACATCGTGTGCCTGGGCCGCGTTGGCGGCCAGCAGCAGGAAAAGAGCAGCAGGAAGCTTCATGGGGGAGACTCCAATTGTTACTATGTAACATACTGGACCACATCCCCCCGACCCCCGCAAGGGCTCTGGCCCAGCCGCCAACTTCGGCACGCTGGCATCCCCGTTTCGATCTGGCCGGCGCCTGGCTGTCACTGGCCTGCGCCGCCCATTGCATCGCCCTGCCCCTGCTGCTGGCCTTCGTACCGGCGGCAATGATGGCGCTGCGCTCGTTCCAGCACCCCGGCCACGGCGTGATGACGCTGCTGTTGATGATGTCGCGCTGGGAATGGTTGTTTGCATTGATGGCCTCGACGCTGGCGCTGGCCAGTACCACGGCCGGGCTGTACCGGCATGGGCGCTGGCTGCCGATGCGGCTGGCCGTGGTTGGCGCGATCCTGCTGGTGTCAGCGTCGCTGTACCTGCCGTTGAAGGAATCGCTGCTCTGGCATGGCGTGGCCACCGCCTGCGGTGGCGTGCTGCTGGCATGCGCGCACATCGGCAACCGGCGGGCATTGCACCAGCACCGGTAGCGCCGGGCCATGCCCGGCGGGGTGCCGCCACCCACGCTTGGCGTGGATCTACCGTGGATTCCTCAGAAGCGGTACCCCACTTCCGCGCCGAAGATCCGCGGGCTGTCGACCGGGCCGTAGTAGTTTCCGTCGCGCCCGAAGGCCAGGTTGTCGAAGATCAGGCCGTTGATGCGGCGCTTGTTGGTCAGGTTCTGCACGAACACCCGCGCGCTCCACGGCCCGGTCTCGTAGCCCAGCTGCGCACCGAGCACGGCCACTGCGGGCTGGAACGCGCGGTTGCGTTCATCCAGTGCACTGGAGCCGGTGAACTGCGATTCCAGCCGTGCATGGATGCCGGAGTCGAACTGATAGCGCGCCGCCAGATAGCCTGTGTAGTGAGGGGTCAGCTTGACCCGTTTGCCATCCAGGTTCTGGTCCACGCTGACCCACAGCTTGGTGTACTTCGCATCGACGTAGCCCACATTCGCCATCAGGGTGAAACCCGGCAGCACTTCAAACACGCCCTCCAGCTCGGCACCACGCGAACGGATCGAGGCATCCGAACCTACGTAGTCCGACGAGATCGGGCGGCCGTTGGCATCGGTGGCCACCTGGATCTCCTGCCAGTTGTCCGAGGTGATGTGGAACAGCGCGCCGCCGATGTGGCCACGACCGCCGGCCAGGTTCATCTTGAAGCCCAGCTCATGGCTCCACATGCGCTCGGACTCGTAGCGCAGCACCTTGTCGTTGACCACATCGCTCTGCGCCGCAGCCAGATTGAAGCCACCCGGAATGTAGCCCTTGGCCGAGGCCGCGTAGAAGGACAGGTCGTCAGTGGCGTCGTAGCGCAGCGACACCCGCGGCAGCGTGGCCGAGAAGGTATGTGCCAGCGCGGCATCGCGGTACAGCACGCGGCCACCGGCGCCCAGATCCAGCGCACCGGCACGCTGTTCGGTGGAGCGCCGTGCCTGCTCATGGCGCAGGCCGGCGCTGGCGGTCAGCTTCGGCACCGCCGGGAAGGTGTAGCTGGCGGTGGCGAAGACGCTGTAGTCCTCGCCCTTGGAGGTCTGCCGCGGCGCCAGGTTGTAGCTGTCCAGCCCATGCAGCGCCGGTCCGACAAAAGTGCCCAGGATCGAATCCTTGCTGTTGCGGTAGGTCGACACACCGGCCATCCAGGTCAGCGCCTGGTCGCTGGGCGAGCTGAAGCGCGCCTCGGCCGTCCATTCCTTCTTCCTGTCGTAGATGCGACCGGCCAATGCCGGGCTGTTGGTCATGTCGAAGTCGTAGCCGGCCGAGGTCACCTCCTCGTCCCGCCAGGAAGCGGCCACGTCCAGCGTGCCGGCCTGCAGCTGCCATTGCGCACTGAGGCCGCCCACCGTTTCGTCCTTTTCGGTGCGTTTGGGCGCGTCGTTGATGTAGGTGAAATCGCCTGCACGCCGGCCACCATTGAGCGAGGCGCCGTAGGTACGGTTGTAGAGGCCGGTATCCAGCGGCAGGTACTCGTACTCGAACATGCCCGGCGCACGGGTGCGCAGATGGTAGGCCAGCGCATTCACCGAAACGTAGTCGCTGGGCCGCCAGCGCAGCTTGCCCTGCAGGTAGTCTTCACCCACCCTGCCGCGCGCACCGGAGGGCGTGAGGTTCTTCAGGTAGGCATCTTCGTCCGAGCCGATGAACGCCACCGAGCCGGACAGGCTGCCCGTCTTGCTCAGCGGCCCTGCCAGGAAGCCATCGAGAGCGGTGCCATTGCCGTTGCCGAACCAGGTGCTGCGCACGTTGATCTCGCCCTCGCGTGCATCAGCCGGGCCGCGTGTGCGCACCAGTACCAGGCCGGATTCGCTGTTGGCGCCGTACAGCGTGCCCTGCGGGCCGCGCAGCACCTCCACCGACTCCACCTGGTTGAGCACCGCATTGCTCAGTTCGCGGAACGGGATGCCGTCGATGTAGACCGAGGCGCGGTTGACCAGGAACGGATTGGACTCGATGCCGCGGATCGAGATGAACATGTTGCTGAGCTGGCCCATCGCATTGAACTTCACGTTCGGCGCGAGCTTGTCGAGGTCACGGAACTCGGTGACGCCCGCTTCTTTCAGCGCCTGCCTGTCGAGCACCGTCACCGACAGATCGCTCTTCAGGTAAGGGGTATCGCGCTTGGAACCGGTGACGCGGACACCGTCGAGCGTGGCCGGGTCAGCCTGCTGGGCAAGGGCGGGCAAGGCAGGAACGAGCAGGGATGCTGCGATGAGCGCGGCAGCAGGCGTGGACGACTTCAAAGCGGGAACCTCGACGGATGGAGTGGCGGACGCGCGGGCGGCGGCAGCGCGGGACAAGAGTGTTATCCTGTAACATTCGCGTCCTGCCGCCACTCCATTTCCGGCAGCGCCGCTCCATTCCCGGATCCGTGATGCCCGCCCTCGCCGACCAGCTGCTGCAGGAAACCCGGTCGCAGGCCCCTGCGGCCTACGCCAGCCACGATGGTGCGGTGGTGCTGCTGCGCCATCGCTTCGATGCCAGCGAAGGTGAGATGGGACATCCGCAGCAACTGCGCCTGGGCCTGGCCGTGGGCGGCGGCGGTCGGCTGCAGCAGCACACCCTCAGCGGTCTTCTGCAGGCGCCGTGGCGGCCCGGCCAGTTCAATCTGGTGCTGCCGGGAGACACCGGCACCTATGCCAGCCCCGCGGTCGATCTGCTCGGCATCGCCATCGATACCCACCTGCATCCGCAGGATCCGCAGCAGTTGCAACAGCTGCAGCCGCTGGCGGCGCGGCTGCACCACGACCCGGTGATTACTTCGGTGCTGCAGGCGCTGTGGTGCAGCGCGCAGGCTGATGTTTGCCTGCCCGGCTTCCTCGAGCATGGCGCGCAGGTGCTGCTGCACCGCCTGGGTCAGCTTGCCGGTCAGCCGCGCCAGGCGCGTGGCACGGTGTCCCCACTGTCGGCCCGACGGTTGCGACAACTGGAGGCCTACATCGACGCGCAACACGGCCAGGCGCTGACCGTTCCACAGCTGGCCGCTGCAGTGCAGATGGAGGCCGCGACGTTCGGCCGCGCGCTGCGTGCGGCCACTGGCCTGCCGCCCTATGCGTTCCTGACCGAGCACCGCATGCAGCGGGCGCGCGCCGAACTCGCGCAGGGCCGGCGTGTCACCGAGGTTGCGCTGGCCAGCGGATATGCCAATCCCAGCAAGTTCAGCGCGGCGTTCCGGCGTGTGGTCGGTTGTTCGCCGTCAGCATGGATCGCGCAGTCACGGGCCCGGTAGTGCCGGCCGCTGGCCGGCCGCCAACATTACAAACTGGTAATGTCCAGGTCAGGGCCTCGAAAGGCGGTGGACGTCACCCTGCAGGCCACTTCCTCATCGGTGATCCGCATATGACCCGCTCCCTGTTCCGCGTCGCCCCGCTCGCCCTGCTGCTGTCCGGCCTTTCGGCCGCGCCGCTGGCGCTGGCCCATCCCAGCCTGGTGCGTTCGACGCCAGCGGCCGATGCCACCGTGGCCCCGGCCAGCCAGATCGAGCTGCAGTTCAGTGAGAAGGTGATGCCGCGTGCCACCCGCATCGAACTGAGCATGGACCACGGCCGCATGAAGATGGCGATGCCAACCACGGCGCAGGAGATCTCCGAGGACGGCCACACCCTGCGCGCGCGCTTTGCCAAGCCGCTGCCCGCCGGCAGTTACGCGCTGCAGTGGCGCGCGGTCGGCCAGGACAGCCATCCGATCACCGGCAACTACCGTTTCACCGTGAAGTAAGGCCGCTGCTGTGGCCGAGCTTTCGCCGTATGCGCTGCGGCTGGCGCTGTATGCCGTGTTGATGCTGCTGTTCGGGCGGATGCTGTTCGTCCGGCCCGGGCTGCCGCGCGGCGTCTCGCTGACGCTCACCGTGATCGCGTTGGTACTGGTCATCACCGACGCGGTGACCCGGTTGTCCGGCGTGCTTGGCATATCACCGGCCGACATCGACGGCGAGACCGCGCGCTGGTTTCTTGCCGGTACGCCGGTGGGTGAAGCGGGTCTGCTGCGCATCCTGGCCGTACTGGCAATGTTGCCGCTGCTGGCCATCAACCGCCCCGTACAGGGCCTGCGTCGCCTCGCACTGCTGGCACTTTCTGCCAGCGCATTGGCCAGCCTTTCCTGGAATGGCCATGCCGCCGCCGGCGACGGGTTCGGCGGCACGCTTCGGCTCGGCGCCGGCATGCTGCATCTGCTGGCCGCCGGCGCCTGGGTCGGGGCAATCGCCGCCATCCTGCAGCTGGCGCTGCGACCGCAGGGCCTGCGTCTGCGCGAACGCACCCGCGAGCTGTGGCAGGCCGCGCACAGCTTCGCTGTGCCCGGCACGATCATCGTCGCCACCTTGGCGATGACCGGGACCTACACCTATGTCGATCTTGGCGGTTCCGTGCAGAACCTCACCGGCACCGCACATGGGCGCTGGCTGATGATCAAGCTGGGGCTTGTGGGTGGCATGCTGGGGCTGGCCGCGCTGCATCGCTGGCGGCTGGTGCCGGCGCTGGCGGTTTCCATCCGCGGCGGCTGGCAACCCAGGCCACTGCGTTCGCTGCGCCACAGCCTGGCCTGCGAAGCGGTGCTGGCGCTGCTGGTGCTGGCCTGCGTAGCGGTACTCGGCACCCTGGACCCGCTGGCATGAGCCGTC
The DNA here is from genome assembly GCF_030236855.1 of Stenotrophomonas maltophilia group sp. Smal13. Taxonomy (NCBI): domain Bacteria; kingdom Pseudomonadati; phylum Pseudomonadota; class Gammaproteobacteria; order Lysobacterales; family Lysobacteraceae; genus Stenotrophomonas; species Stenotrophomonas maltophilia group sp. Smal13. Next base: position 36,907 of record NZ_JASJSQ010000006.1, on the reverse strand, counting down.
GCTGCCGACCCACCCGCAAGCTGCGATGATGGCCGCACCATGAAACTGCTGATCGTCGAAGACGAACCCAAGACCGGCAACTACCTGCGCCAGGGCCTGATCGAGGCCGGCTATGTGGTCGACCTCGCCAGCAACGGCATCGACGGCCTGCACCTGGCCGAGAGCGGCGAGTACCAGCTGATCATCCTCGATGTGATGCTGCCCGGCCTGGATGGCTGGACCGTGCTGTCGCGGCTGCGTGGAGCCGGCTGGCCGCTGCCGGTGCTGTTCCTGACCGCGCGCAGCAGCATCGCCGACCGCGTGCAGGGCCTGGAGCTGGGCGCCGACGACTACCTGGCCAAGCCCTTCGCTTTCGCCGAGCTGCTGGCGCGCGTGCGCACGCTGCTGCGCCGTGGCCAGGCCGTTCCGCAGGTTGAACGCATCGTCATTGCCGACCTGGTGGTGGATACCCAGCGCCGCCGGGTGGAGCGCGGCGGCCAGCGCATCGCGCTCAGCCAGAAGGAGTACACCCTGCTGGAGCTGCTGGCACGCCGCCGTGGCGAAGTGCTGCCGCGCTCGTTGATCGCCTCGCAGGTGTGGGACATGAACTTCGACAGCGACACCAATGTCATCGATGTGGCGATCCGCCGCCTGCGCGCCAAGATCGACGATGATTTCGCCGACAAGCTGATCATTACCGTGCGCGGCATGGGCTATGTGCTGGAGGCGCCGGACGACGGCGCCGCGCGCAACGGATGAGCCTGCGCCGCTCCATCGCGGTGCGGCTGACGCTGCTGTTCGCCACCGTGGCCACGCTGGTGCTGGCGGCACTGGGCGTGGCGATCTACGTCAGCGCTCGTCACGATCTGGTCGCACAGGATTTCACCGAGCTGGAGAACAAGGTCGCGTTGATCAGCGACCTGGCCGGCAATGGGCCTGCGTCCGTTCGCGGGCAGCGACTGGCAGAGGCGCTGAGCCACCATCCGGATATCGCCTTCCATATCGTTGATGGAGACGGCACCGTGCTGTTTTCCACCGCGCCGGCGCTGCTGCGCGAACACGCACGCAGCCAGCCTGTCGACAGTACCTTCCGGCGGCACGACTGGATCCTTGCCGACGGAACGTGCATGCATGCGCTGCACCTGCGCCAGACCCTGGCCGACGGCAGCCCGCTGCTGATCCTGCTGGCCATTGATGACGCCCGCCATGCCGATTTCCTGCAGCGCTTCCGCCATCTTCTGGCGATCGCCATCATCGGCGCCGCCGTGGCCAGCAGCCTGCTCGGCGGCTACGTAGTGCGACGCACGCTGCGACCGCTGCGCACGTTGGCCGATGAAGCCCGGCAGATCACCGCCGGTCGATTGCAGCGGCGTCTGAGCGCGCGCACGGCACCGGCCGAACTGGAACAGCTGGCGCAGACCCTGAACGGCATGCTGGCACGGCTGCAGCAGGATTTCGCGCGGTTGACCGAGTTCTCTGGTGATCTGGCCCACGAGTTGCGCACGCCGATCACCAACATGCTGACCCAGGTACAGGTGGTGCTGGCCCACCCACGCAGCAACGAGGCCTATCGCGAGACGCTGGCGTCCTGTGCCGAGGAGCTGCAGCAGCTGGCGCAGACCGTGGGCGACCTGCTGTATCTGGCGCAGGCCGAAGCGCCGGGGGCACTGCCTTCGCGCGAGCCGGTGGCACTGGATGCGGTGGTGGATTCGCTGCTGGAGTTCTACGAACTGCTGGCCGAGGACCGCCAGCTGAGCCTGCGCCGCGACGGCGTGGCGAGCGTGGAAGGCAACCGTTTGATGCTGCACCGTGCGATCGCCAATCTGCTGTCGAATGCGTTGAAGCATGCGGCGGCAGGCAGCGAAGTGCAGGTACGGCTGCACGAGGACGGCGGCCGCTGCCGGGTTAGCGTGCACAACGCGGGGGCACCGATTGCCACCGAAGCGCTGCCGCGCCTGTTCGACCGCTTCTATCGCGGCGAGCGTGGCCGCCACGAGGGCGCCGGCCTGGGCCTGGCGATCACCCGTGCGATTGCACAGGCACATGGCGGAACGGTGAGCGTGGCCTCCGACGACACCGGGACCGTGTTCGAGCTGGTGCTGCCCAGCGCAGCGGCCCGGTAATGCCGGCCAGCGGCCGGCAACCTTGGCACATCAAGCGTGTTGCAGTTGCCGGCCAGCGGCCGGCACTACCTCATCTGGTCGAACACCCCGGCTACCCAGTCGATGAACACCCGCAGCCGCGGCGATGGCGTGCGGTTGCGCGGGTAGACCAGGCTCAACGGGCTCGGTGTCGGCGGTGTGTCCGGCAGCAGCTCGACCAGTTGCCCGCGCGCAATGTACGGATCCATCCGGTAGTGCGGCGCCTGGATGATGCCCAGCCCTGCCAGCGCGGCACCGAGGAAGGCATCCGCACCGGAAACACGCACCCGGGCCGGCAGTGGAACGTAACGCACCTGCGCGCCCTGCTGGAATTCCAGCGGAATCAGCTGGCAGGTGGCACTGGAGCGGTAGCCGACCATCTGGTGGCCTTGCTCCAGCGATTCGATGGTCTCGGGCACGCCGTGCACCTGCGCGTAGCCTGGCGAAGCCACGGTGACCTCGCGCAGCAGCGTCAACCGCCGCGCCGCCAGATCGCTGTCGGCCAGGGTACCGACACGCAGCGCCGCATCCACGCCCTCGCGCAACAGATCGACGTAGCGGTCCCCTTCGCTGACCTCCAGTTCGATCTCCGGGTAGCGCTGCAGGAACTCCGGCAGGTGCGGAAACAGCAGGTGCCGGCCCAGCGTGCCGTGCACTTCAACGCGCAGCGGGCCGCGCGGCGGCACGTCACGGAACGCGGCTTCGGCATCGTCCATGTCGGCGATCAGGCGCAGGCAACGGCCATAGAAGGCCTCGCCCTCCAGGGTGGGCACCACCAGCCGGGTGGTCCGGTGCAACAGGCGCACGCCCAGCCGATGCTCCAGTGCCTTGATCGCGTCGGTCACCGTGGCCCGCGGCAGGCCCAGGTCCTCGGAGGCACGGGTGAAGCTGCGGCGCTCGACGATACGGACGAAGGTGCGCATGGCCGTGAATCGGTCCATTGTTCGGCTACCCGGATGATGTTGGCGGATTATGCATGATTATCCGACCGGGCAAGATGGCGAAGATGGCCCTGCGCCACTCCGGCGTGCCTGCTGGACCGGATCATGCCCACCTCCCCCAATCGCATCGCCCTGGTCACCGGTGGTTCCCGCGGCATCGGTGCCGCCATTTCCCGGCGGCTCGCCGCCGATGGCCATGACGTGGTGATCAACTATGCCGGCCGCCGCGATGATGCCGAGGCACTGGCAGCCGAACTCAACGCCACCGGCGCACAGGCCGTCGCGCTGCAGGCCGATGTGGCGGACCCGCAGGCGGTGCGCCAGCTGTTCGACGCCATCGAGGCCCGCTTCGGCGGCATCGACGTGGTGGTGAACAGCGCCGGCGTGCTGCAGCTGGCGCCGCTGGCCGACAGCGACGATGCCCTGTTCGAGCGGGTGATCGGGATCAATCTGAAAGGCGCCTTCAGCGTGCTGCGCGAGAGCGCGCGACGGGTGCGCGACGGTGGCCGCCTGATCAGCCTGTCCACCAGCGTGGTCGGCATCAGACTGGAGCACTACAGCGTGTATGCCGCCAGCAAGGCGGCGGTGGAGACGATGGGCGCGATCCTCAGCAAGGAGCTGCGCGGGCGCAACATCACCGTGAATGCAGTGGCGCCCGGCCCGACCGCCACCGACCTGTTCCTGGAGGGCAAGTCACCGGAGCTGATCGAGCGGTTGGCGAAGATGAATCCCCTGGAGCGGCTGGGTACGCCGGAGGACATCGCCGGTGCGGTGGCCTTCCTGGCCGGTGCTGATGGCGGGTGGATCAACGGCCAGGTGCTGCGCGCCAATGGCGGGATGGTGTAAGGACCACCGGACTGGCTATGCTCGGCCAAACAGATGGGGACACGCGCATGGAAAAGCCGGGCATCTGGTATTGGCTATGGATGATCACGCTTCTGCTGGGAGGCCTGTTGGCGTTGGCGACGCTGGTGTTATGGACCTGGCTGCGTGGCGACGTACGCAATCTGGCGATGGCGCTGATCTGGGTGCTGTGGGCACTGGCGACCGTCTGCTTCTTTCTGGGGGGCATCGCCGATGGCTTTACGATCTGGGGCGTCAACATCGCCAAGAAGGTATGGCGTGCTGAAACGCCAGGTCGTTTCTGGCTCTTCCACATCACCACGACGGTGCTGTGCGTCAGTTGCCTGGGCCTGTTGATCGTACCGATGATGATCGCCTGGCAGGGGTCGGCGTGGTGAGCTTGCCAACTCCACGCAAGACGTGGATCCCTGTGTAGAGCCGAGCGCATGCTCGGCTGCTCTTCGCGCAAAGGCCAGAAGCAGCCGAGCATGGCTCGGCTCTACACGTCGTCAGCCGGCGCGGGCCTCGCGACGCCGGTGCACCCAGTAGTACAGCGTCGGCAGTACCAGTAGGGTCAGCAGCATCGCCGACAGCAGGCCACCGATCACCACCACCGCCAGCGGCTTCTGGGTCTCGGCACCGATCGCATGCGAGGTCGCCATCGGCAGCAGGCCGAACATCGCCAGCAGTGCGGTCATCAGCACCGTGCGCAGGCGCTGCAGCGAGCCCTGCACCACCGACTGCAGCAGGTCCATGCCCTGCTCGCGCAGCTGGGCGAAGCGACTGAGCATCACCACACCGTTCAGTACCGCCTGCCCGAACAACGCAATGAAACCGATGGCCGCCGACACCGACAGCGGAATACCGGTCAGCCACAGGGCCAGGATGCCGCCGATCATCGCGAGGGGCACGTTGGCCAGGATCAGTGCTGCGCTGCTGATGTCCTTGAAGGCATCGAACAGCAGCACGAAGATGAGCAGCACCGACAGCGGAATCACCCAGCCCAGCCGCTTCATCGCACGCTGCTGGTTCTCGAACTCACCGGACCATTCCAGCCGGTAGCCTTCCGGCAGCTGCACGCTGGCATCCACGCGCTCGCGCATGTCGGCCACCACGCTGCCCATGTCACGACCAGCGATGAAGATGCTGACCGCCTTGACCCGCTGTGCGTTCTCGCGCGAGATATTGATCGCGCCGCTGGCCATGCGAAAGTCGGCCACGTCGGACAACGTCACCGTGTGGCCATCGCCGATGCCCACCGGCACCGTACGCAGCCGTTGCAGGTCACGGTCGGCATCGTCCAGGCGCAACGTGATCGGGAACTTGCGGTCGCCCTCCCACAGCTCGCCGACCTGGCGCCCGCCCAGTGCAGTCTCGATCACTTCGTCGATGTCGCGCACGTTCAGGCCATAGCGCGCGGCGCGGTCGCGGTCGATCTCGATCTGCAGCTGCGGCAAGGAGCCATCACGGTCGATGAAGGCACTCTCCACGCCCTCCACGCCACGCACCTGGCCCAGGATCGCCTGCGCCTGCCGGTTCAGCACGTCAAGATCCGAGCCACTGACCTTGATCACCACCTGGCCCTTGATCTGCGAAATGCTCTCCAGGATGTTGTCGCGCACCGGCTGCGAGATCGAGAACTCCGGCCCCGGAATGCGCTGCTCCAGCGTGCGCTGCAGGTCGCTCACCAGCTGCCGCTTGTCCACCCCCTTCGGCCATTCCTTCTCCGGCTTCAACGCCACCAGTGCCTCGATCTGGTTGGCGCCCTTGGCATCGGACCCGTCTTCCGGGCGCCCCAGCTTGGCCACCACGGTCGACACCTGCGGGAAGGTGCCGACCAGCTCACGGATGCGCCGCGACTGTTGCTGCGCTTCGGCCAGGCTGGTGCTGGGGTCGAGTGTGGCGGTCAGCCAGATCGATCCTTCGTCCAGCTCGGGCAGGAACTCCGAGCCCAGGCGAGTGCCCAGTGCCAACGTGCCCACCAGCAACGCCACTGCGGTCAGCACCACCGCACGTGGCCGGGCCAGTGCGCGCTCCAGGATCGGCCGGTACCAGTCGGTCAGGCGGTCCATCAGCGGGTTGCCGTCGCGCATGCGGTCGCGCCGCAGCCACCAGTAGCAGAACAGCGGTACTACGGTCAGCGCCAGGATCAACGCACCTATCAGCGCAGAGGTCACCGAGTACGCCATCGGCGCGAACATGCGGCCTTCCTGCCGCTGCAGGGTGAAGATCGGGATGTGCGCGGCGATGATGATCAGCATCGAGAAAAAGGTCGGGCGACCCACTTCCGATGCGGCCGAAAGAATGGTCGAGAACCGCGTCTTCCGATCGGCCGTAGGTGGCAGCTTCGACAATCGCGAGACGATGTGCTCGGTGACGATCACTGCGCCATCGATGATGATGCCGAAGTCCATCGCACCCAAGGACAGCAGGTTGGCCGGCACGCCCCACAGGTGCAGGCCAAGGAAGGTCGACAACAGCGCCAGCGGCATCATTGCCGCCACGATCAGTGCGGCGCGGGCGTTGTACAGGAACAGCCACAGCACCAGGAACACCAGCACCGCACCTTCCAGCAGGTTGCGGAAGACGGTCTTCAGCGTGGTCGACACCAGCCACGAGCGGTCGTAGAACGGCTCGATGCTGACCCCGGCCGGCAGCTGGTTCGCTTCGATCTCGGCGATGCGCGCATGCAGGGCGTCGAGCACGTCGGACGGATTCTCGCCCTTGCGCATCAGCACCATGCCGAACACAGCATCGTCATTGTCGTCCTGGCCGACCAGACCCTGCCGTGGCAGGCCGGTATCGGCGATGCTGGCCAGGTCGCGCACCAGGATCGGCGTACCGCCGCGCTGCGCCACCACCACGTTGCCGATGTCACCCGGCGAACGCATCAGGCCCACGCCGCGGATCAGGAACTGCTGCTGGCCGCGCTCCACGTAGCCGCCGCCGGCATTGGAGCTGCCCTTCTCCAGCGCCTCGGCGAATTCACCGAGGCTGATCCCGCGGTCACGCAGCTTGTCCAGGTCCGGCTTGACCTGGAAGGTGCGCGCGAACCCGCCGAAGCTGATCACATCGGCCACGCCCGGCACGGTGCGCAGGCTGCGCTCCATCGTCCATTCCTGCACCGTGCGCAGCTGGGTCGGCGTCATGTGCGGGCCCTTGAGTACGTAGCGGTAGATCTCGCCCACCGCCGAACTCATCGCCTCCAGCTCCGGGGTCACGCCCTCCGGCAGCTCCACGCCCTGCAGGCGCTCCAGCACCTGCTGCCGCGCGAAATAGTCGTCGGCCTTGTCGTCGAAGGTCAGGATGATCATCGACAGGCCGAACTGCGTATGCGAGAACACCCGCACCGAGTGCGGAATGCCGGACAGCGCCACTTCCAGCGGCATCGTCACTTCGCGTTCCACCTCTTCGGCGGCCCGGCCCGGGTGCAGCGACACCACCGTCACCTGGGTGTCGGACACATCCGGGAAGGCTTCCACCGGCAGCACGCGGAACGCGGCAATGCCGGCGCCAATGAACAACAGCAGTGCCAGCATCACCATCAGCGGCTGGCGCAGGCAATAGGCAATCAGGCGATCGATCATGGGGCGGCATGCCCCGCGCCGGTGCTGGCGGCCGCTGGCGCGCTGTCGACCAGCTGCTGCAGCAGCAGGCCCCCTTCGACCACCACCCTGCTGCCAGCCGCCAGACCGTCACGCACCCACAGTCGACCGTCACCCAGCTCCTCGGCGTGCACGGCGTGGCGCACGTAGCTGCCCTTGCCCTCTTCCACGAACACTACCTGCTTGCCGTCGATCAGCAGCACCGCCGCATCGGGCAACGAGACACCGCCCTCGGCCGGCAACGCCACCTGGGCGCGCACATACTGTCCCGCCTTGAAGCCGCGTGCGCGATTGTCCAGCTCGGCGCGCGCCTGCACCACGCGGCGTTCGCTGTCGACGAAGTCATCCACATGCTGCAGGGTCGCCTGCAACGGCTGGCCATCTGCACCCGGCACGCTCACCTGCATGCCGGTCTTCAAGCGTCCAGCCAGGCTTTCGGGAATGTCCAGCAACAGCCACAGGCGGTCCGGATCGCCGATCACCGCCAACGGCTGTTCGCTGTCCGGGCTGACCGACATGCCCGGGCTCATCCGCCGCTCCACCAGCACGCCATCGATGGGCGCGCGCAGCGGCAGGCGCTGGTCGACGCGCTGGCCGTTGCCATAGGCCTTGGCGAAGGCGGCCGCGCGCGCATGATCAGCCTGACTGCCAGCGAAGTTTGCCTCGGCCTCGTCCAGTTCACGACCCGACGCCACTCCCGCCGCATGCAGTTCGCGGGTACGGTCCAGTTCCTTGCGTGCCTGCTGCAGCTCGGCGCGACCACGGGCACCTTCAGCCTGAGCCTGGCCGAACTCGGGCGAGGTGATCCAGGCGATGACCTGGCCGGCTTTCACCTTCTGCCCCGGCTGTGCCTCGATGCGCGCTACCTGCCCCGACAGCGGCGTGTGCAGTGCGCTGGAGCGCGTCTCATCCCAGACCACCCGGCCCGGCAGCTGTAGGCTGGCGCTGGCGCCGGCACTCACTGTCTCGCTGCGCAGCACGTCCAGCTGGCGGCTGTCGGAAGGAAACTGAATCTGGCCGGCACTGACCCGAGGCGCGTCCTCAAGATAGGAAGCTGGCTCCCGACCACAGCCGCCCAGCAGGATCAGCGCCAGCAAGACGGGCAGCACGGCGTATCGCGCCTGCGGGCGATAGGCGACGGTGGACTTCATCGGGATTCTCCTTCGGCAACGGATGTGGCGGCTTCCCAGCGCGCCAGTGCAATGGCATGGTCGGTGCGCGCCTCGATCAGTGCGGCCTCGAAGTCGCGCCAGCTGCGGCGCGCATCCAGCAGATCGGTCAGATTGGCGGCACCGCGCCGGTACGCCAGTTCGATGCCCTGCACCGCCTTGCGTGCGGCGTCGGACTGCAGTCCCTCATAGTCGCTGCGGCGCTGTGCGGCGGACTGCGCGCTGGCCTGCAGCTGGTCCAGCTCGGCGCGTGCTTCGCGCTGCAGCACCTGCAGCTCCAGCGCGGCGCTGTCACGGTCGGCCTCGGCACGCTGGATCGCGCCGCGCGCGCGCGACGGCCCCCCCAGCGGAATGGTCAACGACACGCCCCAGGTAACACCGCTGATGTCGGTCGGCTCACGTTCGGCCTCCACACCCAGCTGGATATCGCGATGGCGCTCGCTGCGCGCCAGGGCCACGCCTGCGTCGGCCGCGACCAGGCGCGAACGCGCGGCACGCAGGTCGGCGCGCTGCTGCGGGTCGAACGCGCGTACATCGGCCACGCTGCTGGCATCCGGCCAGGGGTCATCGGCACTGAGGTCGCGGCTGTCATCACTGCCCAGCAGCAGGCCCAGCGCATGCCGTGCATCGCGCAGATCCAATGCTGCCTCGCGTGACGCATCGGCTACGGCGAGGTCGTCCACCGCCAGCCGCGCGCGATCCACCGGTGCCATCGCCCCTGTCGCGACCTGCTTGTCGGCCGCCGCCATCTGCTCGGCCGAACTCTGCCGGTTGGCGTCGGCAATCTGCGCCCGCTCCTGCGCGCCCTTCAGGCCGAAATAGGCTTCATGCAGTGCCACCTGTTGTCGGCGACGGGTATCGAGCATCTCCAGCCCTGCGACTTCCAGCAGCGCGTCGGCCTGGCGGATGCGCAACGCACGCTTGCCACCACGTTCCCAGGTCCAGCCCAGGCCCACGGTGCTGTCCACGCGCTTGTCCTGCCAGCGCCCCGGGCCGATGCCGTGCTTGGGGCTGATCTTGCTGGTGCCGATCGACAGCTCGGTGGCCGGGCGCAGCGCCGCCGTCTGCGCGTCACCCTGCACCCCGCGCAGCTCCAGTGCCGCGGCGCGCAGGTCCGGGTTGTGCGCTTCCATTGCACGCTGCGCTTCTGCCAGGGACAGCGCCGAAGCCGCAGGCGCGCACAGAAGAGTGGCCAGCACGGCCGCAAGACGAGAGGAGAAATTCATGTGCGTCAAGGTAAGGTGATGCACTTGCGCCAAACTTGCCCCAACCTTGCACGAAGCTTGCAATGCGAATCCTGCTGATCGAAGACGATGCCGCCCTGGCCGATGGACTGATCCGCGCCCTGCAGGGTGCCGGCCATCTGTGCGACCACCTCTCGCGCGGACTGCACGCACCTGCGGCGCTGGCCAGTGCACCCTATGACGTGATGGTGCTGGACCTTTCCTTGCCGGACGTGGATGGCCTCGACCTGCTGTCGCGCCTGCGCAACGATGGCGCCACATTGCCGGTGCTGATTCTCACTGCGCGCGATGGCGTGGAGGATCGCATCCTTGGCCTCGACCGTGGCGGCGATGACTATCTGGCAAAACCATTCGCGCTGGGCGAGCTGGAAGCGCGCCTGCGTGCGTTGTCGCGCCGCCGCAGTGACGCACCCGCACAGAAACGATTGGGCCGGCTGTGCTTCGACAGCATCCGCAACGAAGTGCAGGTGGACGGCCAGCGCATCGAGCTGACCGCGCGCGAGCTGTCGCTGGTCGAAGCGTTGATGCAGCACCCTGGCCGCACCGTGACCAAGCAGCGCCTGTTCGATGCGCTTTACAGCTGGGACCACGAGGCCAACCTGTCGGTGATCGAGGTGCACGTCAGCCGCCTGCGCCGCAAGCTGGAGCAGGCCCGCGCCGGCGTCGGCATCCGCATGCTGCGCGGCCTCGGCTACCGGCTGGAGGCCGTGGGTGACTGAGCGCGTGCACAGCCTGCGTGGCCTGTTGCTGCGGCGCCTGTGGCTGCCGCTGCTGGTGCTGCTGCTGTGCAGTGCGGTGGGTTCATTCGCGTTGGCGCGCTTCTATGCCGGCCAGGTCTACGACCGCTGGCTGCTGGATTCGGCGATGTCGTTGTCCGAGCTGGTGACGGCGCAGGACGGCCGCGCATCCATCGAGATCACCCCGGCGGTATCACGCATGTTCACCTGGGACACCGCCGACGAAGTGCATGGCGAGGTGGTCGATGCGGATGGCGGGCGCCTGTATGGCGACCTGCCCGAGGCATTGCCACGTCCGGCGAGCGCCGCCGCGAATGACGATGCGGTCTACTACGATGCGCGCCTGCGTGGTCAACCGGTGCGCATGGTCGAAGTGGTGGTCAGCGCCGGCCCGGGCCATGACATCCGGCTGCGCGTGGCCGAGACACTGCGCAAGCGCCACCGGCTGGAACGCAAGCTGCTGCTGACCAGCGTTCCGTTCCAGGCCGCGATCCTGGCACTGGCGGCGTGGCTGGCCTGGTCCGGCACCGGCGCCGCCGCAGGCCACGCCAACCTGGTCGCACGGAAGCTGGCCAGCCCGCGGCCGGATCCGTTGGCACCGCTGGATCCGGCGCAGGAGGCACCGCGCGAACTGTGGCCGGCGGTGGAGGCGTACAACGCCCTGCTGCAGCGCCTGGACGCGATGCAGGATGCGCAGCGGCGCTTCGTCAGCAACGCCGCACATCAACTGCGCACCCCGTTGGCGGCCATGCAGGTGGAGCTGGAGAGTTCATTGCGCCAGCATGATCCGCAGGCCCAGCAGCTGGCGCTGTCCGGCACGCTGGCCGGGTTGGCCCGCTTGCAGCATCTGGTCAACCAACTGCTGATGTTGAGCCGCTCCGAAGATCCACATGGCAGCGCACTGCCGCTGCAGCCAGTGGACCTGGCCGCGTTGGCGCGTAGCGTGGTGGAGCGCTATGCGGACCGCGCATTGGCTGCAGGCGTGGACCTGGGTTATGACGGGCCCGACGACGGCGTGCAGGTACAGGGCGATCCGCAGCTGCTGCGCGAGGCGTTGGGCAACCTGCTGGACAACGCGCTGCGCTACGGTGCCGTGCCAGGCGTGATCACCCTGGGACTACAGCAGGATGCCGAGGGCGTGCAGGTGTGGGTGGACGATGACGGCTCCGGCATTGCCGAAGCCGAGCGCACGCGCGTCACGGAACGCTTCTACCGGGCCAGCACAGAAGGCGACGGCTGCGGACTGGGATTGGCGATCGTGGCCGAGATCGCGCAGCGGCATGATGCGGCGCTGGTGATCGATACTGCCACGATCGGTGGCGCGCGGGTGGGGATGCGGTTTCGATCCCGCTGACGTCCTGCGTGCCAACCAAGGTTGGCACCTACCCGGTCACGCCATCCGGTAGACGCCCACCTTGGTGGGCGCTGTTGACCTCCCGCGTGCCAACCAAGGTTGGCACCTACCAAAAGCACCTCGGCCAGGGGATTCCGGTAGACGCCAACCTTGGTTGGCGCCGTTGATGTTCTGCGTGCCAACCAAGGTTGGCACCTACCAAAGGCACCCCAGCCGGCGGATTCCGGTAGACACCCACCTTGGTGGGCGCCGTTGACCTCCCGCGTGCCAACCGAGGTTGGCACCTACCAAAGGCACCCCTCCGGCGGATCCCGGTAGATGCCCACCTTGGTGGGCGCTGTTGACGTCCTGCATGCCAACCAAGGTTGGCACCTACCAAAAGCACCCCAGCCGGCGGACCCCGGTAGATGCCAATCTTGGTTGGCGCCTACCCATCATCATCGGCTCATCGAATACGGCGCCTGCGCGCCCTGCCCCGGCCAGTCCCTGTTCGGCTCGGCCTGCATGCTGAAGCGCAGTTCGCCACCTGCCAGGATCTCGTCGTGGCGCAGGAAGGTGCGCTGCAATGGCTTGCCGTTGAGGCTCACATTGCCCACATAGGTGTGCTTGTCATCCAGCCCATCGGCCACGATGGTGAACGTCTTGCCGTTCGGCAGGCGCATTGCGGTCTTCGGCAGGAACGGGCGACCCAGGATGTACTCGCCCGAGCCCGGGGCCACCGGGTAGAAGCCCAAGGCGGTGAACACGTACCACGCCGACATCTGGCCGACGTCATCATTGCCGGCCAGGCCATCGGGGCGGTCGGCGTACTGGGTGTCCATGATCTGCTTCAGGCGCGCCTGCGTGCGCCACGGCTGACCGGCATACGAATACAGGTAGGCGACGTGGTGGCTGGGCTCGTTGCCGTGCGCATACCAGCCGATCAGCCCGGTGATGTCTTCCATGTGCTCGAAGATGGACGGGTCGACCTTGGCGTTGAACACCTCGTCCAGGCGCGCGAGCAGCTTGTCACTGCCACCGTGCGCTGCCGCCAGACCGGCCACATTCTGCGGCACGTACCATGAGTACTGCCAGGCATTGCCCTCGGTGTAGTCGGTGCCGTATCCACTGGCGCTGGGGTCGAATGGCGTGCGGAAGCTGCCATCGCGCTTGCGTGCGCGCATGAAGCCGGTGTCTTTGTCGAAGGCGTTGCGCCAGTTGCCGGCGCGCTTGTCGAAGGTGGCCGCAACATCGGTCTTGCCCATCGCCTGTGCCATGCGCGCGATGGTCCAGTCGTCGAAGGCGTACTCCAGTGTCTTGCTGGCCGCTTCGCCTTCCTCGTCGATCGGTACATAGCCCAGCTCGCGATATTGCGCGATGCCATCGTAGGGCCCGTAGTTGGCGGTCTCGACCATCGCCTTCAGCGCCTTGTCGGCGTCGAAGCCGCGGATGCCCTTCACGTAGGCGTCGGCGATCACCGGCACGGCGTGGTAGCCGATCATGCACCAGTCTTCCAGGCCATGGAACGACCACACCGGCAGCATGCCGTACGGGCTGTGCTCATGGTGGGCCAGCATCGAATTGACGAAGTCGATGTTGCGCTTCTCCGGCTGCACCAGCGTCAGCAGCGGATGCAGCGCGCGGTAGGTATCCCACAGCGAGAACGTGGAGTAGTTGGTGTAGCCCTTGGCCTGATGCACGGCGTTGTCCGCGCCACGGTACTGGCCATCGGCATCCATGAACAGCGTCGGCCCCAGCATCGTGTGGTACAGCGCGGTATAGGCGCTGCGCCGCGCATGTTCCGGCGCATCGATATCGAGCACCGACAGCGCCTGCGTCCATTCCTGCTTTGCCTGCGCGCGAACGCGGTCGAAATCGAAGCCGGCCACTTCCGCGTCGAGGTTTGCGATGGCACCAGCTTCACTGACCGGCGAGATCGCCACCTTGACCACCAGCGGTGCATCCAGCTTGCCGAAGGCGAAGGTGCCGACCAGCTGGCGCCCCTCGATCTGTGCGCGCTGCGCCGGCTCCTTCTCGCCCGGCGGCGGGAAGCCCTTGTAGACAATGTCCTGCTCGGTGTTGTGCAGCTCATGCCCGGAAAGCGAGCGCGAGAAGCGCATCGCGAAATACAGCTGGCGGCCCGGCGCCCAACCACGGGTTTCGCGGAAGCCGGTCACCGTGCCATCGGCGCGCACCCGCACCCGCGACCACAGCACCTTGCCCGGGTAGTCGTACATGCTGGTGCGCATGTCCAGCAGCACCTTGGCATCGGTGCCCTTGGGGAAGGCATAGCGGTGCACGCCCACGCGCGCACTGGTGGTCAGCTCCGCGCGCACCTTGTAGTCATCCAGGGTGACTGCGTAGTAGCCCGGCTCGGCCTTCTCGTCGTCGTGGCGGAAACGCGAGGCGTAGCCGCTGCGTGGCTTTTCCGGATCACCGCGCTCCAGGCCGGGATTGCCGGTGAACGGCATCAGCAGGATGTCGCCGAGGTCCGAATGACCGGTGCCGGAAAAATGCGTGTGCGAGAAGCCGACGATGCTACTGTCGTCGTAGCGATAGCCGGCTGCCCAGCCATAGGCCTTTTCGCGTGGTTGGATGCGTGTGTCCGGGCTGAGCTGGACCATGCCGAACGGCACTGTGGCACCCGGGTAGGTGTGGCCTTCACCTCCAGTACCAATGAACGGGTCGACCGAGGCGTAGGCCTTGTCGGCGGCGGTTTTGGCGGGAGCGGCCGACGCCAGGCCGGAAGCGAGCATTGCCGTGGCGGCGACAGCGATCAGGAGACGACGGTCCAGCGTGGGCATCGGCGTTTGGATCGATTCAGGTGGTAGCCGGATGCTAGCACCGGGCCTGTCACGCCGCATGCTGCAGTGCGACTGCCCGGTGTCCCGCGCCGGGTTCAATCGTCAACCGGGAAGCGCGTTCTGCAACGACATGAGGTCCGCGCTGTCCAGCGGCCTCACCACCCGCGCGACCTCTTCTCCATCGCGCAGCAGCACCACTGTCGGCCACAGCTTCACCTTGAACGCTCGCCCCAATGGCCTTCCCTTGCCATCCTCGATCTTCCAATGCGGCAGATCGTTCGCTTCGACGAAGGCCTGCAACGCGGGCTGCGCGGCCTGGCAATGACCGCACCAGGGCGCACCGAACTCCAGCACCTGCCACCCAGCCTGCGCCGCCACCCCCGCAGAGGTGGGCTCGTTCGGAAGGTGATCACGCATGAACGGCATGAGCGCTACGCCGCCAGTGCCTTCTGGATGTCTTCCAGCGGCGCGTTGGTCAGGTCCTTGGCAATATCCCCGAGCAATCGCGCCTGGACCTCTTTATGCAGCAGCGGACGAATGCGACCCAGCGTGGTCGGGTCGGCGATCAACACCAGGTGCGCATAGCGGTTCTTCAAGGCATCCTCGTTGAGCTGTTCGGCCACCTGCTTGGCGAACGTCGCCTCGTTGAGCTGCGAGACCGACATGTCCTTCGGCACGGCACCCGCAGGCCCCTGCCCGGACACGCCCTGCTCACTGATGTCCTGCAGGCGCAGCTCGCCCTCCTGCTTCAGGGTCAACTGATGGTTGCTGCCCACGTTGGTGAACACCCGTGCCGAACCACCGTCGGCTACCACGATCAGCGTTCCTTCGGGAATCGTCCGCGCCATTGCATCCTCCATCAACTTGAAAAGTGGGTGTGCGCTCCACCTTATGCACGCCTATGTCACCAGAGCGCGTACAGGATGTGATTCCGTCATCGCAATCTGAAATCCGCCCTAAATTTACCGGGAGGCCTGCCGCTATGGCCTCCATCATCGCGAGGAACCTCTGTGCACGCTGGCTCACTGTTCCACGTCTGCTTCGCCACCAGCCTGGCCATTGCCGGCTGCGCTGGCTGCATCCACCAGTTCCTGCAGGGCCAACCGTTCTTCGCCCTGGCCATCATGCTCTCGGTGCTCACGATGATCGGCGCCGCACTGGTCACGCGGAAACTGGCACTGCCGGGCGCCTTGGCGATGGCCTGCACGGTGTTCGGTTTGCTGGCGAAGTCGGCCTGAGCCTTCTGAACAGGCGACGTGGAACACAGCGTGCAGATCAGCCCGCTTCGCTGCACGCTCACGCCGGTGCCGTTATGATGAACGGATGATCGACACGACCCACTACGTGACGGGCGCACCTGTTACGTGGGAAGCACTGCCGACCGGCGCTTCGCTTGCCACGATTGCTCCCGCCCTGCATTTCCATCGCCTCGCGCTGGATCCCGGCGGATGACGCCCGCAGGCCCACGGCCTGCCTTCCCCACACGCTGATGTGACACGCGGCTGCCAACTGCGCGGCCGTTGTGATCCCGTTGCCGCGTTTCCGCCCTTGCGGCGGTGCTTTGCCGTGCGCGTGGCGTTGCGCCTGCACACATTCCCCGGCCCCCACGCCGCCTTCCGATGCCCCTGCGCCACTTGCGCCTGCATCGCCGTTTCCGATTTCCGGGACACACCACAGCACCCATTCCCCTACTTCATACCTACAAGGGAGCCCCTATGCAGGACACGCCCGATTCCCATGCCCACTTCGGCTGGTTCAAACGCCGCCGCCACCTGAAGGTCGATGAGATCACCGTCGTCGACAAGCCCATGCTCAAGCGCGCCGTCGGTGCCGCTGCACTCGGCAATGCCATGGAGTGGTTCGACTTCGGTGTCTACGGCTATCTGGCCGTCACCATCGGCCAGGTGTTCTTCCCGTCGAGCAATCCCACCGCACAGGTGATCGCGGCCTTCGCCACCTTCACCGTGGCATTCCTGGTGCGTCCACTCGGCGGCCTGGTGTTCGGCCCGCTCGGCGACCGCTATGGGCGCCAGAAGGTGCTGGCGTTCACCATGATCCTGATGGCGCTGGGTACCTTTGCGATCGGCCTGATTCCTTCCTACGAGCGGATCGGCATCTGGGCACCGGTGCTGTTGCTGCTGGCGCGTGTGGTGCAGGGCTTTTCCACCGGCGGCGAGTACGGCGGTGCGGCCACCTTCATCGCCGAGTATTCCACCGACCGCAACCGCGGCCTGATGGGCAGCTGGCTGGAGTTCGGTACGCTGGGCGGATACATCGCCGGCGCCGGTACCGTGACCGCGCTGCACATGCTGTTGAGCAGCGAACAGATGCTGGACTGGGGCTGGCGCATTCCATTCCTGGTGGCCGGCCCGCTGGGCCTTCTCGGCCTGTACATGCGCATGAAGCTGGAAGAGACCCCGGCATTCCGCGCCTTCGCCGAAGAAGCCGAGAAGCGCGAACATGATCGGCCCGGGCTTGGCGCGCTGTTCCAGGTGCACGGCCGCCAGCTGCTGGTGTGCATGGGCCTGGTGCTGGTGTTCAACGTGACCGACTACATGCTGTTGACCTACATGCCCAGCTACCTCAGCGTGACCATGGGCTACGCCGAGAGCAAAGGCCTGCTGCTGATCATCATCGTGATGCTGGTGATGATGCCGCTGAACATCGTCGGCGGATTGTTCAGTGACAAGCTGGGCCGCCGGCCGATGATCATCGGCGCCTGCATTGCGCTGCTGGTGCTGGCCATTCCGTGCCTGCTGCTGGTCGGCAGCGGCAACGACTGGATGATCTTCCTCGGCCTGATGCTGCTGGGCCTGGCGCTGGTGTGCTTCACCAGCTCGATGCCGTCCACGCTGCCGGCCCTGTTCTATACCCCGGTGCGCTACAGCGCGCTGTCGATCGCCTTCAACGTCTCGGTATCGCTGTTCGGTGGCACCACGCCACTGGTCACTGCATGGCTGGTGGAACGTACCGGCGACCCGCTGGTGCCGGCCTACTACCTGATGGGCGCAGCAGTGATCGGCCTGGTCACCATGCTGTTTGTCAAGGAAACCGCGGGGCTGCCGCTGCGCGGTTCACCGCCGGCAGTCGGCAGCGACAAGGAAGCCGCCGCACTGCTGAAGAGCGATGTGCCGGTGACGGTGGACCCGAGCCTGCCGCCACTGCCGGAGGCTGCGGAACCTGAGCAGGTAAAGCCGGCCTGAGGCTCGGTGGAGCCGGCGTTGTAGAGCCACGCCCGCGCCCGGTTGCCTTTCGGGGGATCAGCCGAGCGTGGGCTCGGCTCTACAACGCATGCGCCCTCAATCGCGCGCAGCGTTCAACTCCATCGCGCGCATCACGATGGGTTTGGCCCAGTCCGGCGTGTGCAGCAGTTCGGCCACCGAGACCGGGTATTGCAGCTGGCCGTGTGCCATCGCCAGCACCGGCAGCGGTTCGACGCAGCCTTCGGCATCGGCGGGCGCGCTGTTGTCGTAGACATGCAGTTCGGCCAGGTGGGGCAGCAGTTCCAGCAGATTCTCGCGCGCCGAATCGAAGCGCGCATGGATCTTCTCCACCGGGATGTCATGGCCGCCGGCAGCCACCCGCGCCGCAACGCGGGCGATATGCAGCTCCACCGTGGCCAGGCCACAGAACCAGATCGCGACGTGATGGTGCTCGCAGGCCTCGCGAAGCAGGCGTGGAATGGTGTTGCCACCCAACGTGGTCTCGAAGGCGAAGTCCGTGCCATCAGCCATGGCCTGGCGCAGGCGGCGGGTGCCTTCCTGCCAGGCCTCGGCATTGGCTTCGGGCAGCGACCAGCCAGCCTCGACCAGGCGGCGGGTGAACGAATCGGGGTTGAACCAGCTCAGTCCTTCGGCTTCCAGCCAGGTACCCAGCAGCGAACTTTTGCCGGCGCCATTGACGCCGGCCAGCACCAGGATCCGCCCCATCGTTCAGAGCGGACGGCCGAGGGTGACCTTGCGGCCACGGCGGATCGGCTGGCCCAGCACCTTGCCCAGCCCCTCACCGCGCTGCAGGCTGGCCAGGGTCTGGTCGAACTCACCGCGCAGGCGCAGCAGTTCTTCACTGCGCTCACCGGCGTCACCGCCGGCGGCCTTGGCCAGCAGCTCCTGATACGTGCGGATATCCACGATCACCGCTTCGGGATGATTATGGTTGGTGATGACCAGCGCCTGCTTCTCGCGCACGGTGCGCATCAGGCTCGGCCAGCCCCGGGTCTTCACCGACGAGGCCGGGGCCTTCTCAAGGCCTGGCAGATCCAGCGGCAGGGTCATGGCACGGCTCCAGACAGAAGTGGACTATGGCCACTATACCCAATTTGGCCAAATTGGGGATAAATGGACCTTTACCTGACGGAACCTTCCGCCGCCGCGCCCGGCGCATCGGTCTGCAGCAGGCTGTCGCGCTCCCGCAACGGGAAGCGGATCCAGGCATCCAGGCCTTGTGGGCCAAAGCGCAGCTCCCCGCTGCCAGCCAGCTCGTACGGCACGCGCTGCTCGATCAGCGCCCGGCCCAGGCCGCGCTGGCGTGGCAGCTCCCAGTCCTCCACCTCGGCATGACGCTCGCACCAGTGCAGGCCCAGCCATGGCTGGCCGGCCTGAACCTGCAGATCCCAGGTGACCTCGATCCGGCCATCCTCATGGGTGAGCGCGCCATGCCTCAGCGCGTTGGTCGCTAATTCGTGGATCGCCAGGGACAGTACTTCGGCTGCTTTCGGCGGCAGCAGCACGTCCTCGCCCTGCAGGCGGTAGGCGGCCGCTGCCGGCGTCTGCGCAGCGATCTCCTCGTCGAGCATGCCACGCAGGCAGACGCCGGCATTGGCACCACGGGTCAGCAGGGTCTGCGTGCGTGCCAGCGACATCAGTCGCCCGCACAATCGTTCAGCGTATTCATCCACACTGCTGACCGACTCGCGGGTCCGCCAGGCAATGGCATGGATGGTCGACATGATGTTGCGCACCCGGTGCTGCAGTTCGGCCAGCAATACCGATTGACGCTCAGTGGCACGCTTGAGGTCGTCGATGTCCACCGCGATGGCAAATACCCCGCTGACCTCACCGTCGCCATCGCGCAGGGGCGCGGCAGCGACCCGGGTCCAGCGCGCGCGGCCATCATCATGCAGGTACTGGAACTCCAGCCCCGGCACCACGGTCTCGCCGCGCATTGCGCGGGCGATGGCGAAGTCGTCCGGTGCAATGGGGGTGCCATCGGGATGGCAGCCGTGCCAGCGATGCTGGTTGTCGGCGTCTCTGGAAGGCACCTTGCCGGTGGGCAGATAGGCGCGCATCTGATCGTTGGACAGCAGCATGCGGCCCTGCAGATCAACAATGCACAGGCCGACCGGCAGCATCCTGAAGGCCAGCTCCAGGCGCCGCTCGCTCTCGCGCCGCCGTAGTTCCTCGCGCTCGCGCGCGGCCAGCGCCAGATGCGCGGCGGTGGTTTCGAACATGGTCACCAGCACGCCGTTGATCCGCCCTTCCTCGCCGCGGATCGGGCTGTAGGTGATCGTGAACCAGATGTCTTCCAGCCGGCCGCGCCGGACCAGCGGGTACAGCTTGTCTTCGAAGGTGAGCGTCTCGCCCTGCCAAACCCGGGTATAGAGCGGCCCGTTGATGTGCCACACCTCGGGCCAGCACTCGCGGGTCGGCTGGCCGAGCCCGCCGGGATGCTTGTCGGCCAGGATCTCGGCATAACCATCGTTGTAGAGCTGCACCAGCTGCTCGCCCCACAGCACGATCATCGGGAAGCCATGGGCCAGCATCAGGTCGACAGTGGCGCGCAGGTGGGGCGGCCATTGCTCGCAGGCACCCAATGGCGTGGACGACCAGTCGTGGCGGGCGATACGCGCGGCCATGCCATCGTGGCGCGCATGCAGGTGCGGCGCAGGCGGCATCGAGCCACGCAGCTTGGCGGCGTGGATGCCTTCAGGACGGCGCGACATGCCGCGCAATCAGGCGATGCCCGCAGAGACCTGCGGCGCCGCCACCAGCCCGGCCAGCTGCTGCACCAGGGTTTCGATGTGATAAGGCTTGGTACAGCGCGGCGCGCTGGCGAAGCGGCTGGGCAGGTTGTCGTCGTAACCGGAGGTCAGCAGGAAGGGCGTACCGGCCTCGGCCAGCCGATCGGCCAGCGGATAAACCTGCTCACCGCCCAGGTTGATGTCCAGCAATGCCACATCGATGGGATGGGTATCGACCAGCTGCCCCAGCGCCTGCAGGTCACCAGCCGGCCCCACCACCTGTGCGCCTTTCAGCTCCAGATAGTCGACAAGGAACATCGCGATGGCGAATTCATCCTCCGCCACCAGTACACGCAGCCCTTTCAGGCCCTCTGGTTTGTTGCCCGCTTCCAGCACGACCGGCGCTCCTCGATACACGCGGCCCAGCTCTGCCGCAACGCCCGCAGGATGCGCGAACCGGGCTACAAGAGCGCGTGATGATGGATGAAGATCGTGGCCACGGCCCGTTCACCGCGGCATTGCAGCGGCGTGTTCAGAAGGCCCGCTCCCACTTCAGGCTGAGCAGGCTGCGGTCGTGGCTGTACAGCCAGCCAACGTTGCTGTCGATGCGCGCGTAGCGCAGGCTCAGGCTGGGTACCAGCCCGGCCACGGCAAGGCGCTCGCTGCGCACGATGGCGATCAGGTTCTGTTCGCTGTCCTCACGCCGCGCCTCCAGCAGCGGACTCCACGCGTCGTAGTCGCGCTCGCGCAACGAGACGAATACGGTGGCGGTGGTGCCCGTCCACTGGCGCGCCGCACCCAGCCGCACGCCGCGCTGGCGATAGCCGTTGGCTGGGTTGGCAGCGCTGCTGTCACTCAGGTCCAGCCCGGCAAAGAGGGTCCAGCGCGGGTTGAGCGCACGGAACCAGGTGGCATACACCGCGGCCAGCTCACCGTCGTAATTGCTGGCCAGGCCACGCTGGCGATAGCGCTGGCGCTTCCAGTCGGCCTCCAGCTTGAGCAGGCTGCGCGCGTCCAGCGCATATTGCCATTCGCCATGCAGCCCGCTGCCGCCCTGCAGGGCCCGGTTGCCGAGGCCCTGATAGTCATAGCTGGGGGCGATCTGCAGGGTATGCCGTGCGCTACGCCAGCTGTAACCCGCCTGCACGTTGGCATTGAGCTCGTTGTAGGCGCTGTGCCCACGCCATGCCTGGCCGAATGCGAGGCCACGCACGTACACGCCATGGTGGCCCTTCAAGGCCCAGCGACGTTCGAGGTTACCGTCGTAGTCCAGGCCCATGGCGCGCTGGGCATCGGGAAGATTGCGCTGGATGATGCAGGTGTCGCCTACCCCGAACAGGCAGGTGCGGCTGGCCGAGCTGCGGTTGATGTTGTCGCTCCATGCCGGGCCGGCGGACAGCGCGCCTTTCCAGCGCTGGCGCGCCTGCAGCGCAGCCAGATAGGCGTCCACCCGTCCGCGTACACCTGCGGTGGCGGGGTCATCGGCACTGATGCCATCCGCGATCGTCGTGAACAACGCCACCGCATCGCGATCGCGCTGGTCTTCGGCGTAGACGCGCGCAAGTTCAAGGCGGGCCGGCAGGAAATCCGGCTGTGCCTCCAGCAGCGCCTCGTACTCGTTGGCCGCGCGATGGTGATTGCCGGCCACCCGCGCCAGGCCGCCCTGCGCGTAGTGGCGCAGCAACGGGTCGTGGCCGGGCAGTTCGATGTATTCGTCCAGGAAGCGCTGCGCGGCGCCCCATTGCTGATGCTGCAGCGACAGGTACAGCGCCTGGCCCAGATCGTCGACCGTGCGCTCCACGCGCAGGGTCTGGCCGTCGATGGTGATGGTCGGTCGCTCCGACTCGGCCTGCTGCAGGCGCTGCTGGTCCTGCTGCTGGTGGCGCAGGTCGGTGCCCTGTTCGAGCATGCGGCGAAGATCGTCCTGCTGGGCGCGCACGTCGGCGGCCGCCAGCAGCAGTACGACAAGGAAGATGGGATGGCGCATGGTCGATCCGTGGTGGTGCATGCAGCGGGCCGAAGCAGGGACTGGCGGATCGCGGCTTGTCCCTGCCCTGCCCCGTCAGGGGCGTGGCAATCAGTTCTTGCTGCCGCCGAAGGCGGTGTCGTACTGGCTGTTGCCGCTGAAGGTGGCGATACCGGCCAGGGCGGCCGCGTTGGCGCCGAAGAACTGCCCCTGGGTGGTGCCGGCAACGCTGCCGTTGGCGGTGGCCGAACCGGCGAACGATGCGTCGGCACTGTTGATGTTGGCAACGATGGCCAGGTTCAGGCCGTTGCCCGAGAGCGCACCATCCAGGGTGCCGGCGCCGAAGTCGGCGTCGAAGGTGCCGCTCAGCAGGTTGCTGCCGTTGAACTTGTTCAGGCCAGCAACGGTGTAGGACGCCACGCCAGCAGGCAGCGTGGTGCCGGCGCGGTCACTTACGAAGTAGTCTTGGCGGTTGTTGAAGCCACCGGCGGCGCCATCCTTGGACCATTCACCGAACCAGACATCGCCACTGCCGACCTTGACGAAGTTGAAGTGGCCCATGCCGGCGTGGCTGCCCGGTGCGCCGGTGATCGGCATGGCCAGGGTACGTACCGTCACGCCATTGACGGTGGTCGGTGCCGAGTAGGCGCTCAGACCCTGGAAGTCCACCGGCTTGGCCTGGGACACGGTACCGACACCGATACCGGCCTTGCCAGCGCGGTGCGGGCCGCCATTGACCTGCGATTCGCCAACCGCCACATACAGCTCGGCATCGGTCTTGGCACTGGCGGCACCGACGATATCGGCAGCATGCGCGGCACCGACCAGAGCCAGCGAGGCGGCAACGGCGAGAACCGAACGGGAGATCATTTTCATGGTATTGCTCCTTGGTTGAGGGAACTACGGGTACAACGCTTGAAGGTGGGAGATCAGAAACGTGCGGTGACGCCGAGCTTCAGGGTGCGACCCGGGGCCGGCAGCGTGGACCGCGTGGCTGGATCGACGTAGTAGCGGTTGCCGAGGTTGCTGCCGACCAGTTCGACGCTGGCATGCTCGTTGAAGCGCCAGCGCGCATAGGCATCGACGGTGGTGATGTTTCCCCAGGTGAACGGCACGTTCTGCCAGAGCAGGCCGCTGCCACCGCTCAGCAGGCGGTCACGGTACGCCTGCAGATCAGGGTTCTCGTGGCGCTGGTAGTGCACGATGCGGCTGCCAAGCTCCAGGCGCTCATCGAACAGGCGCGTGCCCAGCGACCAGTTGATCGACAGCTTGGGAATGGCCTGGGTCAGCAGGTAGCCACCGACGAAACCATCCTGCACGCAGTTCGGGACCAGGCCGCGGTTCGCATCCAGGAGCACCGCCGTGCTCTCGTCACACACCTCGTTTTCCAACGTGCGGGTGATGCCCAGATCGGTGAAGAAGCGCCGGTTGTCGAAGCGGGCCTGCAGTTCGATGCCACGGATGGACTGCTTGTCGATGTTGTCGAACAGGAAGTTGCCATCGCGCTCGATCACGTCACGGGTCTTGTGCACGTAGTACGCCAGCTTGACGTCGGCATCGGCGGTGTTGCCGAACAGGGCCGACAGGTTGTGCACGTAGCCCACTTCGTAGTTGTAGGCGTGCTCGGGCTTGAGCGCATGCAGCGGATTGAGGCTGCCGGAGAAGGCGATGGTGCTTTCGAACATGCTCGGGAAGCGCACCGCTTCGCTGTAACGCACGTAGGCACGGGCGGCCGGGGACAGGTGTGCAGTGGCCGAGAAGGTCGGCAGCCAGGCATGGTCGCGGCGGCGGCTGTTGCGTGCATCGACCGGCTGCGACTGTACGCTGTTGCCGATGTTGCAGACCTGGTCGCTGCCGGCGAACACCGGCTGCACGCCGGGAATGGCCGCCACTTCGCCATTGAGGCAGGGATTGCCGGCGCGGGTGTAGTTGCCATCGGCATCGGGCAGCCAGGGCCGCGTGTACCTGACCGGACGCGGCGTCTCGTACGGCGCCAGCAACGCACGGATGCTGTCATCGATGAACCAGCCCATGCCACGCTTTTCCCATACGGCGCGGCGTGCTTCCAACGCGTCGATGCGGGCCTGCAGATTGGCGGGACGGGGCGGCAACTCGTTCACGGTGTACTGCGCTTCCTTGCCACCTACGCCCTTGGTCAGCAGCTCGGGGTGCGCCTCGAGGAAATCGTCGAAGGCCCAGTAGCGGCTGTAGCGCACGCCTGCATTGAGGGTAAGGAAGTCGACCGGCCGCCACTCCAGGGTGAGGTAGCCCTCGCCCTCCTGTCGGCGCCCGGCACGCGGGAACATACGCCAGCCATCGGTGGTACCGAAGTACGGATCGCTCGAGCCGAGCTTCTCGTACTGCCAGTTGCCACCCACGGTCAGGTCCAGGGTCGAATGCAGGGCGAAGCGGTTGCTCAGGATCAGGCCGGTGCGGTCGTTGCGCGCGTTGGCCAGCGCGGTGTTGCGCAGGATCGGGCTTGCGTCCGGGTTCCATGCCGGATTACCCACTGCGAAGTTCGGGAAGCCGCCAGCGCTGTAGGTATCGCTGTCCGTCTCCGTGCGCCACAGGTTGGCGTAGAGGTCCAGCCAGCGGCTGCCGGCCGGCTGGAAGCGGTATTCCAGGTTCCAGCCATCGGACGCAACCCGGCTGAGCGGCCACTGGATGCGCCCGTAGTCGGGCGCGGACAGGATGCGCGACGGCATGATCTCGCCGTAGTGCGACAGCGTGCGCCGCCAGGTGGCCTTCAGCTGCTGGTCGTCGTTGATCTGCCAGCTGCCCTTGACCAGCCAGGACTCCTGTTCGCTGGAGGTATTGGGCACTTCATCGCCCGGTTTGAAGTAACGCGCCAGCGTGGTGATGTAGTCGATGCCCTGGTACTCGTACTGCTCGCGCCGGTCCTGGTCGTAGTACGCGCTTCCCTTGCTGCCGGAGAAGTAGTTGCCGCGCTTGCGCCAGGCGTAGGCGGCCATCAGGTCGACGTTGTCGCCGCGTACGCCCAGTGCCAACCGCCAGGCCTGGTCTTCGCCATCGAAGGGGTTGTTGCCGCTGCGCGACTTCACCGGCACCACCAGGGTGCGGTCGTCATAGGGTGAGTTCGGCGAGCCCTGCGGGAACCCCGGCACAGTGCGGTAATCCTCGCCGGTGTGCAGGCGCGGTAGGCGCGGTGCCACCGCATTGCTGCTGCCTTCGATCTTCAGCTCCCCGCCGAAGCGCTCGCCGGCAGCAACAATGTCGTCAACGTCGATGGTCTTGATCACCAGCGCACCGCCGATCCCGCTGTGCACATCGCGCACCAGCCCTGGCCCCTTGATGACCTGGATGCCACCAATCAGGTTGGGATCGATGTAGTTGCGGTTGCTGACGCCGTTGTAGCCGCGCCAGACCGTGAGCGCCTGTTCGCCACCATCGATGCTGACCGGCACCCGCCCGGGCCCCTGGATGCCACGGATGTTGACGTCCAGCGCGCCGCTGTTGCGCGCATCGCCGCTGAACACGCCGACCAGATCCTTGACCACGTCGGCCGGATTGGAACCACGATAGCGCTCCACCCGGTCGCGCCCCGAATACGCCGTGGTCAGGTCCAGCGCGAACACATCATCGTAGCCGCGCCGATCGCGCGCCTCACCCCCTTCCGACTGAAGGCGACCGGCCACGTCCAGTGTTTCGGTCACCCGCACCCCTTCCCCTTCGCCCGCCTCCGCTGCGGCCCGCAGGCTCCAGGTACCGTCCATGCCGCGCTGTGCGCGCACGCCGCTGCCGCGCAGCAGCTGCTGCAGGGCCTGCATCTGGCTGTACTCGCCACTCACCGCACTGGAGCGGCGGCCCTCCACCAGGTCACTGCGGAACACCACCTGCACATCGGCCTGGCGGCCAAAGGCACGTACGGCATCAGCCAGTGGCTGCTCCGGGATGGCGTACTGGCGCACCGGCGCGACGATCGCCGGTTGTGCCTGCACGGCCGGCACCCAGGCCAGCGGCAGCAATGCGGTGGAAACGGCCAGGGCCAGAACGGTGGCGCGACGATGACAGGCGGATGCCGTGGACGGCATGGACAGGAACTCCTCAAGCGTGGCTGGACCACGGGCACATCCGGTGCCGGTGGTGTGTCTGGCTTGAGGAAAAACGGTGTTTCGCTCTGGCTATACCTCTATAGACAGCGGGACACTGCAGGTGCCCACGGTTTTTTCATGTTTTTTTCATGCGGCGTATTCCGCCATGAACCGGCGGCACCTCACCACAGCACCAACGCGCCACCGGGCAAGCGCTGCACGCGCAGTCCTGCCTGTGCGGCCACCGCATCAATGGCAGTCTCCGGCTGCTGCAGGTGGAACAGGCCACTGACCCGCACGTTCGCGCCCTGCCCGCCCAGTACCCAGACCGGTGCACGCCGATAGCGGGCCAGATCGGCGATGGCCTGCGCGGCCGGCAAGTTGTCGATCGCGACCTCACCACGCCGCCATGGCGCCACGGCCTCGGGATCTTCCAGCCGCACAGGCTGCAGCCAGCGACCGTCACGGAACGCCCGTGACTGCCCCGCATGCAGGCGCTGTACGCTGCCATCGCCCGGACGCACCTCGACCGCACCCTCGCTGACCTGGGTGGTGACCGTGGTGTCCTGCATCGACACGCTGAAGGCGGTGCCGATATCACGGACCCGGCCGCCCGCGGCCTCGACCTGGAAC
The DNA here is from genome assembly GCF_030236855.1 of Stenotrophomonas maltophilia group sp. Smal13. Lineage (NCBI taxonomy): Bacteria > Pseudomonadati > Pseudomonadota > Gammaproteobacteria > Lysobacterales > Lysobacteraceae > Stenotrophomonas > Stenotrophomonas maltophilia group sp. Smal13. The sequence goes on along the minus strand of NZ_JASJSQ010000006.1, from coordinate 9,501 downwards.
GGGCGCGCCTCGTGCGCCACCTGGAACCAGGCCTGGCCGCGCAGCAGGCGCAGGTGCCGCTGCTGGCCATCGAACTCGACCGCCAATGCGGTGCCCGCATCGAGCACGGCAGTGCTGCCGTCGTCCAGCTGCACCACGCGCGGCGCATCACTGCTGCGCAGGTCACTGCGCGCCAGCAACAGCGCCTGCGGTGCGGCCGCAACCATCAGAACCACAGCGGCGGCGCTGGCCAACAGCCACGGCAGGCGACGGCGCGGTGCGACCGGACGCAATCCCTGGCGGTCCGCGGTCAGTTCAGGCAGCGCCGCCAGCACGTCGGGCCCGGCGGCATCCAACCCCTGCCAGAAGGCCTGCTGCTGGCGCCAGGCCAGCGCATGGCGCGGATCGGCCCGCAGCCAGCGCTGCAGGGCTCGTTGCTGGCGTTCCGGCAGCGGGCCTGCACTGCACTGGATCACCCAGCGCAACGCCTGCCTGGCCTGACGCGGCGAGGGTTCGGACGTGGTCATGGTTGTGGCCTGCCGCACCACGAACGGGTGCGCTTTCCTGTTGTGACAACGGCGGGCGCGATCTGCCCACGGCAATCGCCGCTCATCGATGCATTCCCTGCTGGTGCTGCTGGATCAACAGTGCCGCGCGCAGCACATGCTTGCCGACCAGGCTCTTGGAAATACCCAGCCGTGTGGCGATCTCGCGCTCGCTCAGGCCCAGGTAGCGGTTGAGCACGAAGCACTCGCGCACCTGCGCTGGCAGCGCGAGGATGGTCTGGGTGATCTCGCGCAGCTGTGCCTGGTCCAGTGCCTGCGCCTCGCCGTCGTGGCCCGCCTCGGCCATGTCGGCGGCGTACTCGGCCATCGCGCGCCGCTCGCGGGCGTCGGCCTGGCTGCGGTTGAGCGCATGGTGATAGGCCATCCGGTACAGATAGCCGCGCGGCTCCAGGATCGGTGGATCACCGGGCACGCTGCTGGCCTTCAGGTACAGGTTCTGCAGGGTGTCCTCGGTACTGGCCGGGTCGAGATAGCGCGCGATGAAGCGAGACAACGCACGGCGCTCGCGGATCAGCAGCTCGACCAGCGCCAGGGCATTGGGAGACATAGGTGCCAAGGCCGGACCGGGGAATGATGGGCGTGATGGCGACGGTCCGGACATGGATTGTGGGCTGCGCGGCCGCAGGCGGCAAGCGAAAGCCCGTCGCGCGGCACCAGGATCATCCACGCATGGCGTGGATCTACCAGGCGGCGCCGGATCCAGTAGATCCACGCCATGCGTGGATGCGGAGCCTACGGTTCGTCCAACGCCTCGAAACGCTCGGCGAGGTAATCGATCAACGCGCGTACCGCCGGCAGCAGCCCACGCCGCGAAGGGAACACCGCATGCACGACGCCGTGCTTCGGCACCCACTCGGGGAGCACCGGCAGCAGCGCCCCGCTCTCCAGCTCATCGGTGATCATCATCCGCGGCAGCATCAACAGCCCGACCCCGGCCACCGCGGCTGCGCGCAGCGCGATCATGTCATCGCTGACCAGGCGCGGGCGGTGATGCACGCTGGCCTGGATCTCGCCGGGCCCACTGTATTCCCACACATGCTGCTGACTGGGCGAGGCCAGATCGACGGTCGGCATCATCGCCAGGTCGGCCGGCACCTGCGGCGTGCCCAGCCGCTGCAGCAGCGCCGGACTGGCACTGGTGCACCAGACCCGGCGTGCCAGCACGCGCACCACCAGGTCGCTGTCTTCCAATGGCGGCGGCCGTACCCGGATCGCCACGTCCACACCCTCGCCCACCACGTCCACGCGGCGGTTGGTGGCGTCCAGCTGCACCGTCACCTGGGGGTGCAGGGCCAGGAAGTCGGCCAGCATCGGGCCGATGCGCGCGTGCAGGATCGCGATCGGGCACGCAAGGCGGATCGTGCCGCGCGGCTCGGCGCGTGACATCGCAATCGCTTCTTCGGCCGCCTCCGCCTCGACCAGCATTGCCTTGCAATGGCGGTAGTAGTCCTGGCCGACCTCGGTGACCGAGAAACGCCGGGTCGAGCGCTGGATCAGGCGCACGCCCAACCGTTCTTCCAGCAGCGCGATGCGCCGGCTCAGTTTCGACTTCGGCATGGCCAGCGCCCGACCGGCCTGTGAGAAGCCGCCGTGCTCGACCACCATGGCGAAATAGAACAGGTCGTTGAGGTCACAACGGCGGATATCTGCGATGAACACGGGGCGATCTCCTGCGGCCCACGGCCTGCCGCCATTGTTCACCAGATAGGACTATGACGGCAAATATTGGCGTCTACCGGCCCAATTGTCGCGGCGATATCGTCTCCTGCAACGAAGAACAGCGGCCGGCAGCCCCGGCCAGGAGATCGCCATGAAGCGTGTCACCGGTACCTACAGCGCCCCCCGCCCGCACTGGGTGGGCGATGGATTCCCCGCCCGCTCGATGTTTTCCTACAACACCCACGGCCAGCACCTGAGCCCGTTCCTGCTGCTGGACTATGCCGGCCCGTACAGCTTCGCCCCCAGCGATACCCCGCGTGGGGTCGGCCAGCATCCGCACCGCGGTTTCGAGACGGTCACCATCGTCTATGAGGGCGAGGTCGCGCACCGGGATTCGACCGGGGCCGGCGGCACCATCGGCCCGGGTGACGTGCAGTGGATGACCGCTGCCTCCGGCATCCTCCACGAGGAATTCCACACGCCGGAATTCAGCAAGCGCGGCGGCACGCTGGACATGGTGCAGCTGTGGGTCAACCTGCCGGCGCGGGACAAGATGGGCGCACCGGGCTACCAGACCCTGCTTGACGCAGAGATCCCCTCGGTGGATCTGCCTGAGGGCGCCGGCCGCGTGCGTGTCATCGCGGGCCGCTTCGACGGCCACGCCGGTCCGGCACGTACCCACACGCCGATGGATGTCTGGGACATCCGCCTGCAGCAGGGCCACCACGCCGAACTGCCGGTGGCCGATGGCCGCACGCTGGCGCTGGTGGTGTTGAAGGGCTCGGTCCGGATCAACGGCGGCCAGCCGGTCGGCGAGGCGCAGCTGGTCACCTTCGATCGCAGCGGCGAGGACGTGTTCGTCGACGCCGACAGCGACGCCACTGTGCTGCTGCTCAGCGGCGAGCCGATCGACGAGCCGGTGGTGGGCTACGGCCCGTTCGTGATGAACAGCCAGGCCGAGATCAGCCAAGCGGTCAACGATTTCAACAGCGGCCGCTTCGGCCAGATCGCGCACTGAGCGCTTCCGCGCGGCGGGCGATGACCCGCCGCGCCAATGGGCCATCGCCCACCTTCCCCAGGAGACTGACCATGAGTACCCCCGCCAACTTCAACGGTGCCCGCCCGGTGATCGATCCGGACAACGCCGCGATGCTGCTGATCGACCACCAGAGCGGCCTGTTCCAGACCATCGGTGACATGCCATTCACCAGCGTGCGCGCCCACGCCACTGCGCTGGCGAAGATGGCCACGCTGGCAAAGATGCCGGTGATCACCACCGCCTCGGTCCCGCAGGGCCCGAACGGCCCGCTGATCCCGGAGATCCACGACGCGGCCCCGCATGCTCAGTACGTGGCGCGCAAGGGTGAGATCAACGCTTGGGACAACCCGGAATTCGTTGCTGCAGTGAAGGCCACCGGCCGCAAGCAGCTGATCATTGCCGGCACCATCACCAGCGTGTGCATGGCCTTCCCGTCGATCGCCGCCGTGGCCGATGGCTACCAGGTGTTCGCGGTGATCGATGCGTCGGGTACCTATTCGAAGATGGCCGAAGAGATCACCCTGGCCCGCGTGGTGCAGGCCGGCGTGGTGCCGATGGACACCGCCGCGGTGGCCTCGGAAATCCAGCGCAGCTGGAACCGCGACGATGCCCAGCAGTGGGCCGAGGTCTACACGAAGATCTTCCCGAACTACCAGCTGCTGATCGAAAGCTACCTGAAGGCGCAGGACGTGCAGAAGAACCAGGAGCAGCTGGATTCGCAGCGCAGCTGAGCTGCCCCCGGGGTGCCGGCAGCCGCCGGCCCCCTCCCAACCGGAGACCCACCATGTCCAGTGAACCGATCCGCGACCCGGCCAGCGACCACCTGCTGACCCCGCAGAATTCCGCCTTCATCATCATCGACTACCAGCCGGTGCAGGTGAACTCCATCGCCTCGATGGACCGCCAGCTGCTGGTCAACAACATCGTCGGCACCGCCAAGGCCGCTGTGGCTTACGGTCTTCCGATCGTGCATTCGACGGTCAACGTCAAGACCGGCCTGAACAAGCCGCCGATTCCGCAGCTGCGCAAGGTGCTGGGCGACTACCCCACCTACGACCGCACCACCATCAATTCCTGGGAAGACGTCGAGTTCCGCAAGGCAGTGGAGGCCACCGGCCGCCGCAAGCTGATCATGACCGCACTGTGGACCGAAGCCTGCCTGACTTTCCCGGCCCTGGATGCGTTGAAGGAAGGCTATGAGGTGTACGTGGTGGTCGATGCCGTTGGCGGCACTTCGCTGGCGGCGCATGATGCCGCGTTGCGCCGCATCGAACAGGCCGGGGGCCAGCTGATCAGCGTGCCGCAGTTGTTCTGCGAGCTGCAGCGCGACTGGGCCCGTTCGGAAACGGTGCCGGCGTTCATGAACCTCTTCATCGAAACCGGTGGTACCGCCGGCATCCAGTTCTCGTACGATCGCACCGAGTGATTTCGTGGCGGCGCTGGCCTTGGCTGGCGCCGCCTTTTGGAGCAGTCGAGCACGGCTCGACGCTACAGTGGGTTGGTCGAGCATGGCTCGACGCTATAGACAGATGGAGACTCCGATGGCCTACGCACGCATTGTTTCGACCGGCGACAACTACCTGCACCACATCAGCAATGGAAGCTTTGATGTGGATGCGGACGAGCCCGCCTCGCTGGGCGGCCAGGGCAAGGGCTTCGCGCCCTTCGATCTGTACCTGGCCTCGCTGGCGGCCTGCACCGCCATCACTCTGCGCATGTATGCGCAGCGCAAGGGCTGGGAACTGGGCGAGTTCCATGCCGAGCTGCGCTCGGAACGCGACGAAGATGGACGCTTCCACGTGCACCGCGTGCTGCATGCCAGCGCCGAGCTGAGCGATGCGCAGTGGCAGCGGTTGCTGGAGGTGGTGGAAAAGACCCCGGTGACGCTGGTGATGCGCGAAGGTGCGCGCATCACCAGTGAGCGCGGCTGAAGGAGGTCTGGCCCACCTGCGGCGGATCTTGGCCGGTTCCTCGCTTGTTCCGGCCTCGCCCCTGTTCCAAGCTGCGCGTCCGCGTTCGGATGCAGTGAGCGCGCAGCAACAGGAGGACCGCACGCGATGTTACGTGCCCATGCTTTGGATCTGGATTTCAACGGCCGCGCCCTGCTGGCCGACGTCAACCTGCACCTGCCCTCAGGTGCCCGCATCGCCCTGATCGGCGACAACGGCAGCGGCAAGAGCTGCCTGCTGCAGATATTGGCCGGTACTCTGGTGCCCAGTGGCGGGACCATCATCCGGCGCGATGGCGCACGCATCGCCTACGTGCCGCAGCACGTACTGGATGACTCCTCTCGCAGCGGCGGCGAGCAGATGCGCCATTCGCTCGCCCGCGCGCTCGATGCCGCCCCCGATGTACTGCTGCTCGATGAACCCAGCAATCACCTGGACCGCAGTGCACGCCGCTCGCTGATCGCGCGCCTGCGCCAGTTCCACGGCGCACTGTTGGTGGCCACCCACGATGAAGCCCTGATCGATGCGCTCTGTAATGAGCTCTGGCACATACGTGGCGGGCGCGTGAGCCACTTCGGCGGTCGCTACCGCGACTATCAGGCGGACCTGCAGCAGCGACGCGAGGCCAGCGACCGGCAGCTGCGCCAGCTGGATCAGGAGCGCGGCCAGGCCCATGAGGCGTTGATGCGCGAACAGCAGCGCGCCGCGAGCTCGCGGGAACGCGGCGTGCGCAAGGTCGAACAGCGCAAGTGGGGCGGCGTCCGTTCAGCCACCAAGCTCGGCCGTGGCAATACCACCGCCGGCAGCAAGCAACTGCAGATCCGTGAGCAGCAGGAAGACATCGAGGCTCGTCGCAATGACCTGCAGCGCGAGACCATCATCGAGCCTGCCTTCGCCTTGCCGGCCGGCTGGCGACGTGAGGGAGTGGTGGTGCAGCTGACCGACGCCAGCGTGGCGCATGCCACGGAAACGGTGCTGGGTGGACTGCATCTGCGCCTGGATGTCGGCGATCGCCTGGCGATCACCGGTGACAACGGCAGCGGCAAGTCCACGCTGGCCCGCGCGCTGTGCGGCGACCCAAGCATCCACCGTGATGGTGACTGGTTGCTGCCGCCAGCTGCTCAGATCGCCCTGCTTGACCAGCACTACCGGGACCTGCCGATGCAGGTCACGCCTCTCCAGGCGCTGTCTGCCCAGATGCCGGACTGGAGCCAGACCCAGTGCCGGCTGCACCTGGCCGACTTCCTGTTCCGCGGCGACGCCACGGCGCAGACGCACGTGTCCGCATTGTCCGGTGGCGAACGGGCGCGGCTTTCATTGGCATTGATGGCGGCCAAACCCCCGACGCTGCTGGTTCTGGACGAACCCACCAACAACCTGGACATGACGCTGCGGATGCACTTGCTGCAGGTGCTGCGGGTGTTCCCGGGCACTTTGGTGGTGGTGTCGCATGACGACGCATTTCTGCAGGCGCTGGAACCGGGACAGGTGCTGGCGTTGTAGCTGCGGCCGGGCGTGTGCAATCCACGCATGGCGTGGATCTACTGTAGAGGCGAAGACAACGACAGGGGCTGTTGCCAACGTCGCGTGCAACCGCCCGAAAAGCCGAGCATGGGCCCGGCTCTACGGAAGGCTCAGCGCCGTGAATGCAGCACGGTGCGCTGGCGCATCGCGTTGAATTCCTGTTCGACCTGCTGGATGTCCTCGGCCTGGAAACCGGCCGCATCCAGCAGCTGGTCGGCGGCAGCCGCCGCCAGCGGATCATCGTCACGCTGGCGCCAGCAGCGCGCCGGCAGGAAGTAGCCCACTTCGCTGCGCCCGCGCATGATCACCACCGGCCGGCCTGCGTACAGCAGGAACTCGGCCAGGTGCTGGCGCAGGCCCTCCACTGAAACATAGGCCGGTCCAACACCCAGCATCTGGCTGGACGGTTCGGGACTTTCGAACAGCTTGCGACGGCTCATCCATTCCTCCTTTGTGCAACGCGTGGTCTCCTTTCCTTAGACGGGTGCATCGCTGCGCCCCCGCCACGCACTACGTGATCCGCATCACGCCCGCCACTCAGAACCCGGTGTTGAACTCCAGCTGGAACACGTCGATCGACAGCGGCGCGCCGGACACTTCCTTGGCCGCCATCCACTTGCCGCTGATCCAGCTGCGTGCATCCAGCGCGTAAGCGCCGCCCACGTAGTAGCCGCGGGCGTTGGTGCCGCCCAGGTGGAAGTTCGGATCGTTGTAGGCATCGGGCAGTGCGTCGGCCTCGATGTGCTTGTAGCCCAGCAGCGCCTGCCACTGGCCCTTCTCCTTCAGCTCGGTAGCACCGAAGGTGGCCTGCAGCATCCAGGCGGTGTCGCCGCTGCGGAAGGTATCGATGCCGACAGTATCGCCGGCGCCGTAGTTGTTGACGATGCCGTTCTGGGCACGACTGAACATGGCCTGCTTGTCGTAGGCCAGGTTGCGGATGTAGTCGCCATCCAGGCGCAGACCGATGCCCTGCGCCAGCTGCGTGTCCCAGCGCAGGTTCAGCGTGGCCAGGCGGAACGCCGAGGCCAGGCCGACATACTGCGGGGTCGGCGTACCGGCCGGATCCACCGGATTGCGCGCGATGTTGCGGATCAGCATCAGGGTGTTGCCCTTCTGCATGAACGCCGGGCGCGACCAGTCGGTGTCGCAGCCTACCGCGCCCGAATACAGCGAGCACGTTGAGGACAGGCGGCCGCTGATGTTCTTGAAGTCGTAGTAGCCCAGCGCGGCACGCAGCGCGTTGTCATCGTTGAAGCGCCAGTTCACGCCTACCTGGGCACCGGACAGCCACTTGTTCTCGTTCGGAGTCTTGACCTTGCTCTGGCTCGGCGAGCTGTCGGAGGTGTACTCCAGCGGCACCACCGCGAGGTTGCCGAACAGGTCGAGGTCGCCACCATCGAAGTCATACTTCAGGTTCGCGGCCAGGCCATCGAAGTTGAGATCGCTGGAGAACAGCGTGTCGCTGGTCCAGAACGGATTGCCGAAGCGGCCGCCACGCACCGTCACCCAGTCCGCCGGGCTGTAGGCCAGCCAGGCCTGGTCCAGCCACACGTCCTTCTTGCTCAGGCCGCCCCCCAGCTGCTCGGTGGTCGACACCGGGCCATTGCTGCTGCCGCTGGCCAGGCGCACGCCCGCCGTGGTGTGCTGGCCAATGGTTGCCTCGATGCCCAGGCGGGCACGGATGCGCCACAGGTTACGGCGGTCCTGGCGGGTGTTCAGCAGCGGCGGCAACTGCAGGTTGGTATTGGTGTTGGTGTCGAAGCCGTTGCCGGAGTTGATCGACGACCAGTTGCTCACGATGTCGCTGTTGCGCTCGGAGTAGAAGCGCGACTCGCTGCGCACACGCATGTCACCGGTGACCTTGATGCGCTTGGTCCACTCGGCCACTTCGTTGGGTGCCGCCCAGCCTTCCGACTTCGCCTGCGCCATCACGTCCTGGCGCACTTCGTCACGGATACCGTCGCGCACGCTCTGCGGTACGTACGGCACGCGCACGTCACCGGCCTCCAGGGCCACGCCACCGCTCGCCGCGGTGCTGCCCGTGGCTGCAGTGCGCTGTGCGGCCGCCGCTTCGGCTTCGGCCTGTACCAGCAGTGCCTGGCCGTCTTCGGGTTTCAATGCACCGCTGGCGATCAGGCCCTTGATCAGCTTGACCATGGTGGTTTCGGCCGCCATCGCACCGGCCGGGGCGGCCAGGCTGAGCAGCACGGCGCAGCACAGCAGCGCCCGTCGGGCCGGCCGCGGGCGGCGGGAGTCGGTTCGTGCGCGGACGTGGTCGTTCATCACGGTTCTCATCGAAAGAAGGGAAATCACGGAAGTCGGAGTCAGGCCCCGGGCCGGCGGCCCTGGATCAGGACGCGGGCGGGGAAATCGAGTGACGGCGGCGGTGCCTGGTCAACCTTGCCGATGCGACGCAGGGCATCGAGCACGGCCGCGTCGGCCTCCTCGTTGCCACTGCCGCGTACCAGTTCGACCTTTTCCAGGCGGCCGTCGTTGGCCAGCCACACATTCACCTGCAGCTGGAACGCCAGGCGCTTGACCTTGTCGTCGCGCGAGATCGCCTGCTGCATCAGGTAGCCCAGGTAGCGGCCGTAGGTAGCGTTGCCGGCGCCACCACGGCCAACGCCGGACGAACCGCCACCACTGCCGGACTGGATACCGAAGTTGTCACCACCGGCCTGCGCGTCGGCATTCATCGTCACCGGATCGCTGTTATCCGGCGTCGGCGTCGGCTCTTCGGCCGGCGTCGGCTGATCCAGCGGCTCCGGTTCGGGCATCGTCTCTT
>NZ_JASJSQ010000069.1:0-26733 GCF_030236855.1 Stenotrophomonas maltophilia group sp. Smal13 | reverse complement strand
ATGCTCTCCGGAAAACGGCAAAGCGGCCCGGATGGCCGGAGAGCATGGCCACGATCAGCCCTACGATGCCGGCCAGGCCACTGGCCAGCAGCGTGGACGTGAACAGGAACGCCGCCAGCGCCGCACCGGCACCACCGAGCAGGCCTCGCAGCGGTCGCGGCACGCGCGAGAACACGCCGCGCAGGATGCTGCCGGCGAACACACCGATGAACAACGCCAGGAACCAGGTATCGCCGCCACCGCCAGGCTCCCGCCCGCGATGGCCACTGACCGGTGCAGGCAGCGTTTCGCCGTCGATCAGCTTGACCAGCACCGCCGTGGCGTCGGTGATACCACCGGCGTAGTCGCCGCTGCGGAAGCGCGGCACCAGGTATTCCTGGATGACCCGGTTGGCGATGGCATCGGGAATGGCGCCTTCCAGACCGTAGCCCGGCTCGATGCGCACGCGCCGGTCGTCCTTGGCCACCACCAGCAGCACCCCGTCATCCACGCCCTTGCGGCCGATCTGCCACTGGTCGAAGACCCGCGTGGTGTACTGCGCGATGTCCTCCGGCTGGGTGGTCGGCACCACCAGCACCTGCAGCTGGCTGCCCTTGCGCTGCTGCAGTTCGATCGCCTGCTGCACCAGCGCCTGCTTCTGCGTGGCGTCCAGCGTGCCGGTGGTATCGACCACCGGCGAATCCAGCGCAGGAACCGGCGCCAGCTGCTGCGCATGCGAGGCCAGCGGCAGCCACAGCAGCAGGGCCAGCAGCGCAGAGGCCAGGCGCATCGATCAGGTCCCCGGCTGCGGTGCCGGCTGCTGCTGCGGCGCGTTGCCGAAATCGACCGCCGGCGCGTTGGAGATCTGCGCTTCGTTGTCCACGGTGAAGTTCGGCTTGGTCTTGTAGCCGAAGATCTTGGCGGTGATCACCTGCGGGAACGAGCGGATGTAGGTGTTGTAGTCCTGCACCTGCTGGATGTAACGGCCGCGGGCGACGGTGACCCGGTTCTCGGTACCTTCCAGCTGCGCCTGCAGGTCGCGGAAGTTCTGGTTCGACTTCAGCTCCGGGTAGTTCTCGGTGACCACCAGCAGCCGCGACAGCGCGCTGCCAAGTTCGCCCTGGGCCTGCTGGAACTGCTTGAGCGAGGCTTCGTCGTCGGCATTGACGTTGATCTGGCCGACACGCGAACGGGCGTTGGTCACTTCAGTCAGCACACGCTCTTCCTGGCTGGCGAAGCCCTTCACGGTCTGCACCAGGTTGGGCACCAGGTCGGCGCGGCGCTTGTACTGGTTGATGACCTCCGACCAGCTGGCCTTGACCGCTTCATCCTTCTGCTGGATGGCGTTGTAGCCGCAGCCGGAGAGCAGGGAGGCCAACAGCATCAGGGGCAGGACACGGGTGAACAGGCGCATGGCGGAGGTTCCGGGTGGGCTTGGCGCCGAGCATGCCATGGCCGGTGTTAACGGGCCTGTGGAGATGAACAGGAATCCGGCAGGGCCAATGGCTCCAGGGCAGCGGGGCGCTGATGCCAACGGTCTGGCGCATTGCCTGGGTCAGGTCAGTGCGCCCGCGCCGTACCTGCGAGCTGCCCTGCCTTTGGCTTCCGCCTCCTGCCGGCAAGGCCCCCCGGGCAGGTCAATTGCGAGCCCATTTCGTACTTGTTGCATGGCCCAACACAAATTCCGCATCAGATAGTGCAGGGATCCCGCACTTGAACCGCCCGCCCTGCTCAGAGGCAGCAGCCATCGGTCGGAAAATGGACATCGACCTCGATCATGCACAGAATTCTTCCAACAGCAGCGATCATCGTTCTGCTCATGCCAACGGCATGTGCCCAGGAGAGCCCGGATCCCAAGCAGGATGCTCTGTCGCCCGCACCTGTCCTCACCGCGTCAAGCGACGCTCATACCCGGGACATGCAACTTCGCGCTGACGGCGACAGCTATGTGGGCAAGGCCTACATCGTGTCTGCTTCGATCCAGGACGTCAGCTCAGCCCTTCTAGCGCGGAGCTATTTCTCAACGTCATTTCGCGAAAGTGGTGTTGCTCGACCCATTGTCGGTGACATGGAGCGGGAGTGGGCAAAGGTCTACGGGCACTTCCATCCGGAGAAGAGTGCAATCGCGTTCGCGGGGAATATTGCTGCGATTGATGCCGCAGCAGCGGCAGGCGCCATTGCTCCGGAAGAGAAATCCCGCTGGCGCGCCCACGTCGAGCAGCTGTCTCCTTCCGATCTCGACTCCGCAGCCGCCGCGTTCACTGACCTGGCAGTGGAGCGGTTGACGTTCTCCAGTTTCCACACTGATTTCGCGCGCCGCAGATCTGGCGAAAAATACGTTGTTCTGATCGATCTCACTGATCTTACAGGCGCTCCTTCGCAGACGCTGCTCTGGTATGCAGAGAAACGCCAAGAGCAACGCCGCACCAAATGGAAGGCCTTTGCATCCATCCCGGGGGTTACGGCTATTCCCTACCCGCACTGGGAAACCGAGCTGATCACTGAGAGGGACCCCAGCAAGAAATTCTCAGCAGAGGTGCAGGCGCTGGCGGCAAACTTCCCAGCGGGCCCTGAAACTACATTGGATGTCATCTCGCATCTGTTCGATCTACGTGATGAGGCGCCGGTTCCGCTTATTGTCCCCCGACTACCCGTGGACGGTGCGATGCCGATGTTGCAGTGGCACGCCATCCAGGAAATTCAGCCTGGCTGCGGCTCTGGTCAGATTCGTTCATTGCCCCATGACCAGTTCCATATCACGTCAGACAACGACAGTTCATACGGTTACATCGCCGCGAAGAAGGCTGGGACCGTTACGGCACGGCAGATGGGCGGCGGTCAGCGGGTCACTGAGACGAAGGTGGACCGAAAGGGACGCCTATGGGCTCTGACAGCAGCCGAGCCGAGCCCGACGCAGCAGATTCTCACGTCCTGTCCAGTACAGATCAGCGGTGATTCCACCGGTGCGATTCGGGGCGACCACTGCATGCAGAGCACCATGGATCAGCGATGGCAACTCGATCGCGATGGCAACTCCTATCTTTACTCAGAGTCTCATATGGCGACGGAGGACCGCTTCCCTGAGCGGATCATGGATGCAGGGTCGGGAAAAGCCATCGAAATGAAGGAGCTTTGGAAAGATAGAACCAACTTGAGACAGCGCGTCTTCGGCTACATGCAATCCTGCTACCCAGGCCCGGCACCGGATCTGGGTGACGGACTTTTCTGGTTCACAAGTTGCGGCCTGGTCGGTGTTGAGCCTGCATCAGGTGATGTGGTCAAGAGCTTTCCAGTCAGGTCCGGAGGCAGTGGACGCCTGGTATTGGGAAGCGTCGCGGGTGACTGGGTCGCCGAAGAGGCTCGTGATCCAATAGAGCAAAGGGATGTTCTTCGCATTCATCGTCTTTTCACCGGGGAAGCAGCATTCGAGGTGGAACGAAAAACCGGCACCCAGGCACTGGCACGCACGGCGCATGGCAGGCTGCTCGCGATGACGGCTACAGGCGCTTCGCCGGGCCGTTACATCGATGTCTGGCGCATGGATTCCGGCAGACATGTGTCACGTCTCGGCGTTCCTGAAGGAATCGCATTGAAATCCCTTGCATTCAATCGAGCGGGGACTGAGTTATGGATTTACGCGCATCGACTCGAAGGGGAGGAAGCCGGCGTACTGATCTGGATGGTGCCGGCATCATTGCAGGACGGTGCCGACGACAACTGGATCCCTGACGAAGCCGTATTGAAAAAACACTAGATAGTCAGGTCCATCCACGAAGTCGTCCCTGCAGAAGCCCATGCTCCAGGCATTCGTGCCGACCAACGGTCGGCACCCACCATCAGCGGCAGGTTCCGACAGATCGCAGGAACCTGTCGAAGGCGGGGTGGGTCCGGTTGAGGGGGCGTGAGCGCCATGGATGGCGCGACCGAGGCTACATGGACGTATTTACGCCGTCCCCCTCAACCGGACCCACCCCGCCAACCCACGGAATGCAGGGTGTTGCTGTTGCTCTGGAGTCTGCGGGTGCAGGGCTGCAAGCCCTGCCGGAATCCAACACTCCTCAGCAGGCCTCAGCCACCGCAGCGCGCGTCCGCCCCAGCCATGCCAGCAGCAGGCCCGACGCCGCCAGCAGGCCACCGGCCACCGGAATCGCGGCGTAGCCCAGGCCCGAACTGATCACCGCACCGCCCAGCGCCGCACCCACGGCATTGCCCAGGTTGAACGCACCGACGTTGATCGACGACGCCAGTCCCGGCGCCTCGCTGGCCGCCTGCATCACCCGGATCTGCAACGGCGGCACGATGGCGAAAGTCGCCGCACCGAACAGCAGCACGCCCAGCGCCGCCGTGGCGTGATTCATGAAGGCCAGCGGCAGCACGAACATCAACACGGCCAGGACCGCCAGCAGGATGCGGGTGGCACCATCCAGCGACCAGTCGGCCATGCGCCCACCGATGCCGTTGCCGAAGGTGAAGCCGATACCGATCAGCGCCAGCGACATCGCGATGAAGGCGTTGGAGGCACCGGTCAGTTCGGTCAGCACCGGTGCCACGTAGGTATAGAGGGTGAACATCGCGCCGGCGCCAAGCACGGTGGTAGCCATCGCCAGCAGCACCTGCGGCTGCAGGATCGCTCTCAGTTCGCGGCGCACGTCCGGGCGCGGCCCCGGCGCGGATGCCGGCAGCGCGAGGCCGAGCGCGGTGATCGCGACCAGGCCCAGCACCGCAGTACCGGCGAAGGACAGACGCCAGCCCAGCTGCTGGCCCACCCAGGTGGCCAGCGGCACACCGCCGATGTTGGCGATGGTCAGACCCATGAACATGGTGGCCACGGCGGCAGCCTGCTTGTCCTTCGGCACCAGGCTGGCGGCGACCACCGCACCGATGCCGAAGAAGGCACCGTGATTGAGGCTGGTGACCAGACGCGACAGCAACAGCAGGCCGTAGTTCGGGGCCAGTGCCGAGAGCAGGTTGCCGACCACGAAGATCGACATCAGCAGCATCAGCGCGGTGCGCTTGCCAAACCGTCCCATCAGCAGGGTCATCACCGGCGCGCCCAGCATCACGCCCACGGCATAGGCGGTGATCAGCATGCCGGCGGTGGGAATGTTCACGCCGACGCCGTCGGCAATGACGGGCAGCAGGCCCATCGGCGCGAATTCAGTGGTGCCGATGGCGAAGGCGCCGACGGCAAGGGCCAACAAGGCGGCTCTGGAGTTCATGGGGTCATCCTGCGTGGGGCAGGTCCTGGAAAAGAGCGCGTAGCCTGCGCGCTTTGTCGGCCCGGATTAAGCCTCGCCCCGGGAAAACACTGTTGACCTCAATTCACAGCTGGCGGGAACCTCCCCGTCGGGCATGGCCCGGCGAGCCCAATGGGTCCCATAACGCAGAACCCCCGGCGCTGGCCGGGGGGTCTGGGAGACACATTTGCCTGTGATCTGCTTACCAGTCGCCAGCACCCGGCACGTGGTGATCGCGTGCGCGGCGGCGCATCAGCAGGTTCAGCCATTCCACCAGCACCGAGAAGCCCATGGCGGCATAGATGTAGGGCTTGGGCACGTGCACGTCCAGGCCATCCAGGATCAGCACCGCACCGATCAGCAGGATGAAGGCCAGTGCCAGCATCTTCACGGTCGGGTTTGCGTCGATGAAGCGGCCCAGCGGGTTGGCGGCCAGCAGCATCACCAGCACCGACAGCAGGATGGCGGCGACCATCACCGGGATGTGATCGGCGATGCCGACGGCGGTGATCACCGAGTCCAGCGAGAACACGATGTCGATGATGGCGATCTGCAGGATGACCATGCCGAATACACCCGAGGCCTTGCTGGTGGCCGGGTTCTCGTCTTCGCCACCGGTGATCAGTTCCTTGATCTCCATGTAGCCCTTGATGATCAGGAACAGGCCACCGACGATCAGCACCAGGTCGCGGATGGAGATGCCCATACCAGCCACGGTGAACAGGTTGGCGGACATGTGCGCCAGATAGGCCAGCGACACCAGCAGGGCGATGCGGGTGATGCAGGCCACGGCGATGCCGAGCTTGCGCGCGAACGGGCGACGCTCTTCCGGCAGCTTGCTGACCGCGATGGAAATGAACACCAGGTTGTCGATGCCGAGCACGATTTCCAGTGCGCTCAGGGTGAACAGGGTCACCCAGGCATTGGGGTCGGCGAGGAACTCAAAGGACATGGAAACTCTTCAGGGCAGTGGGGGAATGGGGATCAGCCGTAATTGCCGGCCATTGCATGCGGGACCACGACCAGCGCCCAGCACAGAAGCACGTTCATCATCAGCACGAACACTGCCGCCGAACCCATGTCCTTGGCGCGGCCGGCCAGCTCGTGGATCTCGCTGCCGTAACGTTCGATCACCGCCTCGATGGCCGAGTTGGCCAGTTCCATCGCCAGCACCAGCAGCATCGAGCCGATCAGCAGCGCACGCTCGACCGGGGTCTGGCCCAGCCAGACCGCGACCGGGGTCAGCAGGATCAGCAGGTAGACCTCCAGCCGGAACGAGGACTCATGCAGCCAGGCGGCGCGCAGGCCCTGCCATGACCAGCGGGCGGCCTGGAAGATGCGGCGCGGGCCGCGGGGCAGATGGCCGAACTGATCAGCCACGGGTGGAACATCCAGCAACAGGGGCGCGGCGCAGCGACCGCTCAGACGCACGGCAGGGAATCATGGGTGCACAGGGATAGGCAGATGGCCGCCATTTTGCCACAAGGCCGCCAGCCGCATCCCGGCACCGGCCCGGTGAATGGACTGCCAGGGGCAAGCCCCGGCCCGCCCCAGCTTCTATGATGGCTTTCCCCTTCCCTGCTGGAGCGCCTGATGTCCCGTCGCCGTACCTGCCTGCTGATGCTGGGCCTGCTGACCGCCGCCCCCCTGGCCCAGGCGCTGAGCCCGGCCAAGCCACCGCGCGTGCCCGAGCAGGTCTCCAACGTGGCCTGGGCCGGCGACATGGCCCACTTTGCCAGCGCCGACCAGGCCAGCCCGCCGCCACGGGGCGGCATCGAGTTCATCGGCAGCTCCTCGATCCGCATGTGGGAAGGCCTGGCAGCCGACTTCCCCGGCCAGCCGGTGTTCAACCGTGGTTTCGGCGGTTCGGAAGTGCGCGACAGCACCTGGTATGCCGACCGCATCGTGGTGCCGTATGCACCGTGCAAGGTATTCTTCTACGCCGGTGACAACGACCTCAACAGCGGCCGCAGCGCCGTGCAGGTGCGCGACGATGTGGTTGCCTTCGTGCAGCGCGTGCATCGCGACCTGCCGAAGACCAAGGTGGAGTACCTGTCGATCAAGCCAAGCCCGTCGCGCGCGCACCTGCTGCCGGCGATCAACGAGGCCAACACGCTGATCAAGGCAGCCCTGGCCAAGCTGCCCAACACCGGTTTCACCGACGTCTACACGCCGATGCTCGGCACCGACGGCCAGCCGGATGCGTCGCTGTTCCGCGAGGACATGCTGCACATGACCCCGGCCGGCTATGCGATCTGGACCAAGGCGCTGGCGCCGAAGGTGAAGTGCGATTGAAGAAGGCTGCGGCCTCGCTCCGGTAGATGCCAACCTTGGTTGGCATGGGGCACCGGCGTGAATCCTGTTGAAAGCGCCGACCAAGGTCGGCATCTACCGAGGCAGCAGGTGCCGCGTCAGCGGAACACCACCGTCGCCTCGGTGCCCTGACCCGGCTCGCTGGCCAGGCTGACCTTCCAGCCGAAGCGATCGCACAGCCGGCGCACGATCGACAGGCCCAGGCCGGTGCCCTGCGGGCGGCTCGGCTCGGCGCGGTAGAACGGCTCGAAGGCCCGCGACAGTGCGTCGGCCGACATGCCGATACCGGTATCGCGCACCACCACCCGATCGTTGTGCACATGCACGTCGATGCGCCCCTCATCGGTGTAGCTGCACGCGTTGCGCACCAGGTTGCTGACCACCACCTGCAGCACCCGCGGCGGCGCATGCAGCTGCACCGGGCCATCGCTGTGCAGGTGCACCGACACCGGGCGCGTACCCAGCAGTTCGTTGGCGTTGTCCACTTCGTAGCGGACGATGTCATTGACGTCGAACAACTCGACCTGGGGTTCGACGTCGGCCTCGCGGGCAAGGATCAGGAAGGCATCGATCACCGCCTCCATGTCACGGCCTGCACGCTGGATGCGCTGCAGGCTGCGGCGCAGGCGCGGCTCCAGGCTGTCATCGCCCAGCGCCATGTCGCTGGCCACGCGGATGACGGTCAGCGGTGTGCGCAGTTCATGGCTGGCATCGCGGGTGAAATTGCGCTCGCGCGCCACGTGTGCGCTGACCCGGTTGGCCAGCGAATGCAGTGCGGCCGCCAGCTGGCGGGTCTCGCCCTGCATGTCCGCCGGCAGCTTGTTCGGCTCCAGGTCGGCCGCCTCCGGGTGGCCCGGGTCCCAGCGCGAGACGCGTCGCGCCAGCCAGTTCACCGGCGATACCAGGCGCTTGGACGCACGATAGGTGACCCAACTGGCGCCATACACCGCCAGCAGGGTCAGCAGCACCGGCACGATGCCGAACCAGAACGCCAGCATTTCCGCGCGCGATCGCAGGAACACCAGGTACAGGCGGCCGGCCGGGCGCACATCGACCAGCACCAGCTGGTCGTCCTTGGGCAGTTCGTGGAAGCCGGGCTCCAGGTTGCGCAGATTAGCCGGCAACGACAGGGCCGACTGCCCGCTTTCCAGCAGGTAGCCACGGATGTTCTGGGTGTTGGGTGGCGGCTGCACCGGCGAGGCCTCGTGCAGCGTCCAGAAGTACGCCGCCTCCTCGCGCAGGGCGGCGCCGACCAGGCTGTGCTTGATCACCAGCGAAACCAGCCACGCACCGAGCAGGATGCCCAGGCTGGCCAGCACTGCCTGCAGGATGAAAGCGATACGGATCTTGCGCGGCAGGCCGTGCGGCATTGCGGGGTCCCGGTCAGAGCGCTGCGATTATAGGCAGCGCACCGCGCCGTTGGGATGCACGGGCGATGACCGGCGGCACTGCCGGACGGTCATCCCCTGCCCTTGTGCCTGGCCGCAGCCCGGCCCGGCCTGCGGCTGCACCGGCGCGGGCCTGCTCAGGCCATCGGCTGGGCGATGTCGGCAATGCGGTAGCCGGCACTCTGCACGGTATGCAGCAGCGGACGGTCGAACGGCTTGTCGATGATCTTGCGCAGGTTGTACAGGTGGCTGCGCAGGGTGTCCGAATCCGGCAGGCCGTTGCCCCAGATCTCGCGTTCGATCTCCTGGCGGGTGACCACGCGCGGCGATTCGCGCATCAGGATGGTCAGCAGGCGCAGGCCGATCGGCGACAGCTGCAGCTCGGTACCGGCACGGGTGGCACGCATGCTGACCGGATCGAGCACCAGGTCGGCGACCTTCAGCACTTCCGAACCGACCTGGCGACGCTCGCGGCGGATCAGCGCGCGCAGGCGGGCTTCCAGCTCCTGGATCGCGAACGGCTTGGTCAGGTAGTCATCGGCGCCGAAACCGAGGCCGGTGAGCTTGTCGTCCAGCGTGTCGCGTGCCGTGAGCATCAGCACCGGGGTGGACTTGCGCGCATCGTTGCGCAGGCGACGGCACACTTCGATGCCATCCAGGCGCGGCAACATCAAGTCGAGCACCACGACGTCATAGCTGTTTTCCGCCGCAAGGCGGTAGCCATCCAGGCCGTCCTGTGCATAGTCGACTTCGAAGCCGCGACCTTCCAGGTATTCCCCGATCATCTCGGAGATGTTGCGGTTGTCTTCGACCACCAGCACCAAGCCGGAGGTCTCCTTCGTCTGACGCATGTGATTCCCTCTAACTTCAGCTTTGTGAAACATGCCGGATCGACGGTGGACGCGATGTGAAGTTCCGTCAAGAGGTAAACAAACGGTTCAGAGCAGCGGTCTGAGCAGCGGCCAGACGTTATCCAGCACCTTCGGCTGCGCCTGTGCGGTCGGGTGCAGCCCGTCGGCCTGCATCATGCCCGGCTGCAGGGCCACGCCCTCCAGCAGGAAGGGCAGCAGCGGCACCTTGTACTGCGTGGCCAGCGCCTTGTAGGCCGCCGCCAGGCGCTGGCGATAGGCTGGCCCGTAGTTGGGCGGCACGTCGATGCCCAGCAGCAGCACCTTGGCACCGGCCTTCTGGCTGGCCTGCACCATCTTTTCCAGGTTGCCCTGCACCTGCGCCGGGGTCAGCCCGCGCAGTGCATCGTTGCCGCCGAGGGCAATCACCACCACGGTCGGGTTCTCCTTCGCCAGCAGGCCCGGCAGGCGGGTCAGTGCGCCGGCGGTGGTCTCTCCGCTCATGCTGGCGTTGACGATGCGCGCCGGGGTTTTCGACTGCTGCCTGACCCGCTGCTGCAGCAGGCTCACCCAGCCGGCGTCGGCAGGGATATTGTGGGCAGCACTGAGGCTGTCGCCGAGCACCAGCACGGTGCCAGCCGGACCTTTGGCACACGCCAGCCCAGGCAGCAGCAGGAACCCTAGCAGCAGCACCATCATCACGCCGGCTCGCCGGCTCCATCCCGTCTTGCGCATTGGAGTCTCCTCATCGACAGCCTGTCCCCCCGCAGCGCGTCCGTTGCCATCGCCGTCGACCAGGTCGGCAAATCCGTGCAGGGCCCGGAGGGTGAAGTCCACATACTGGACAACATCACCCTGACCGTCCATGAAGGGACCAGCGCGGCCATCGTCGGCGCCTCCGGTTCCGGCAAGACCACCCTGCTCGGCCTGCTGGCCGGGCTGGACCTGCCCAGCCGCGGCCGCATCGCGCTGGCCGGCCAGGACCTGGCGGCGCTGGACGAGGAGACCCGCGCCCAGCTGCGCGCGCGTGAGGTCGGCTTCGTGTTCCAGAGCTTCCATCTGCTGCCGGCACTGACCGCCGCCGAGAATGTCGCGCTGCCGCTGGAACTGGCTGGGCGCGAAGAACGGGCGCGGGTAGATGAAGTGCTGGCCCAGGTCGGCCTGGCCCATCGCGCCCGCCACTATCCGCGCCAGTTGTCGGGCGGCGAGCAGCAGCGCGTGGCATTGGCACGTGCCTTCGTCACCCGCCCGCGCATCCTGTTCGCCGACGAACCGACCGGCTCGCTGGACCACGCCACCGGCCAGCACATCAGCGACCTGCTGTTCGAACTCAACGCCGGCAGCGGCACCACCCTGGTGCTGGTCACTCACGACCTGCGCCTGGCCCAGCGTTGCCAGTACATCCACCGCATCGACGACGGCCGCCTGCTGCCGGTCGAGCGTGGGGCGCAGGCATGAACCTGCTGCGGCACGCGTGGCGCGCGCTGCGCCGCGAGGCGCTGGCCGGCGACCTGCTGACCGTGTTCGCCGCGCTGGTGCTGGGCGTGGCTGTGATGACCGCGGTCGGCACGCTGGTGAACCGGGTCAACCTGGCACTGACCGGCAGCGCAGCGGAAATGCTAGGCGGCGACCTCGGCATCGCCGGGCGCGATGACCCGCCGCAGGCGTTCGCCGACGAGGCGCAGCGGCGCGGACTTTCCTACACCCGTATCGCCAGCTTCGGCAGCGTGCTGTTCAACGCCGATGCCAGCCAGATGGCCAGCATCAAGGCGGTGCAGGCGGGCTATCCGCTGCGTGGCACGCTGCGGGTGCGGGCCACGCCCGGGGGCGCCCTGATCGACAACGCCGGCATGCCGGCCAAGGGCCAGGCCTATGCCGACCCACGCCTTCTGCAGGGGCTGGGACTGAAGGCCGGTGACGACCTTGAATTCGGCGCTGGCACGCTGCGCATCGCCGGCATCATCGAGGCCGAGCCGGATACCGGCGGCGACCTGCTTACGCTTTCCCCCACCCTGCTGGTCAACCGCGCCGATGTGGAAGGCACCGGCCTGCTCGGTCCGGGCAGCCGCATCAACTACCGGCTGATGTTCGCCGGAGCAGCAGAGCCGATCGCGGCACTTCGGCAATGGCTGCTGCCGCAGGTGAAGGGCCTGCGCCTGCTGAGTGTGGACGACACCCAGCGTGGCGTGCGCCAGGCGTTCGACCTGGCCGGGCGCTTCCTCGGCCTCAGCGCGCTGCTGGCGGTATTGCTGGCCGGTGTTGCCACGGCGCTGGCGGCGAACCGCTTCGCCCTGCGCCGCATCGACCAGGTGGCGATCCTGCGCTGCCTGGGCGCGCGCCAGCGCGACATCCTGTCCGGTCTGGCACTGCAGCTGCTGATGCTGGCGGTGCCGGCCTGCGCACTCGGCATCGGCCTGGGCATGGCGGCGCAGGAGGGCCTGGTGCAGGTGCTGGGCAGTCTGGTGCCGCAGCGCCTGCCGCTGCCCGAGGCAATGCCTGCGCTGACCGGTGCCGGCATCGGGCTGTTGCTGCTGTTCGGCTTCGGCCTGCCGCCGCTGCTGCGCCTGCGCGGGGTGCCGCCGATGCGGGTGCTCAACCGTTCCTTCGCCGCCCTGCCGCCGGCCTCGCTGCTGGCCTACGTGGCTGCCCTGGCGGCCAGCCTGCTGCTGGCGGTGCAGGTCACCGGTGATCTCAAGCTGGCGCTGTGGGTGCTGGGCGGGTTGGCCGCGCTGGCGGTGGCGGCCGGCGTGGTCGGCTTCGTGCTGCTGCAGCTGCTGCGCGGCCTGCAGCACCGCCTGCATGGCCACTGGCGGCTGGGTCTGGCCGCGCTGACCCGGCGCCGGATGCTGGCAGTGATGCAGCTGGTGGGGCTGTCGCTGTCGCTGTGCGCGCTGTTGCTGCTGGCGGTGACCGGCCCCGGCCTGCTACAGCAGTGGCGCGAGCGACTGCCAGCGGATACGCCGAACTACTTCCTGATCAACATCCAGCCCGAACAGCGCGACAGCGTGCTGGCCGCACTGCGTGGACTCGGCGCCAACGACGCCAGCATCGAACCGATGGCCACTGGCCGCCTGATCGCGATCAACGGCAAGCCGCCGCTGCGCGTGGACCGCTCGCCTGAACAGAACGGGCAGCCGGCACAGGGCGAAGGCCAGCGCGATGACGACGACGAGAACCGGCCGTTGAACTTCAGTTGGCGCAGCAGCTTCCCGCCGGCCAACACACTGGTCAACGGCACCTTCTGGAAGGCAGACAGCACCGCCGCCGAAGCCTCGGTGGAAATCGGCTGGGCCAAGCGCTACGGCGTGCATCCCGGCGACCGCATCACCATTGCGGTGGGCGAGCAGGAACGCGAGTTCACTGTCACCAGCGTGCGCAAGGCCGACTGGAACACTTTCCGTCCGAACTTCTTCGTGCTGCTGAACCCGAATGCGGTGGGCGATACGCCACACAACCTGCTGTCGGCATTCCATCTACCGGCCGGCAAGGCCGCCGGACTGGGCGAGCTGGTACGCGCGCAGCCGAACCTGTCGCTGCTGGACGTGGACGCGGTGATCTCGCAGGTGCGCGATGTGATGGAACGGGTGGCACAGGCGGTGCAGCTGGTGATGGTGTTCAGTCTGCTGGCCGGCCTGCTGGTGCTGCTGGCCGCGCTGCAGGCCACGGCCGGTGAACGCCGCTACGACAGCGCGGTGCTGCGCACGCTGGGCGCGACCCGGCGCCAGCTGCGTGGCGCGGTACTGGTGGAATTCGGTGCGCTGGGCACGCTGGCGGCGTTGCTGGCGGTGGGCGCGGCCGCTGCGATCGGCGTGGTGGTTTCGCAGAAGGTGTTCGAGCTGCCGTTGCTGCCGCCGTGGCCGGGCCTGCTGATCGGCGGCGTGGTCGGCATCGGCTTGAGCCTGCTGGCAGGCTGGTGGGGTACGCGGGCGATCCTGCATACGCCACCAGCACTGGCCCTGCGCGAAGCCTGACGCGATCGTGACACGCTCGGGTGGGGCGCTATGCTGCGCGCCCCACCCGATCAGATCGTCCGGAAGCGCGGAAGGTTGCTCCCGCGCTCCCGAGGTTCAAGGAATGAAGATGAAATACAGCCTCTGCCTGCGCATCCTTCTGGCCAGTTCCCCGCTGCTCGGTGCGATGCTGCCTGCAGACGCCCGCGCGGCGGATGGCTATGTTCCTGACGCGGTGCAGGCCTTCGTGCTGGAAACGGTACTGGCCGATGAAGCGCAAGCCTTCCTCGAGGGCCACCCGACCTATCTGGTTCCGGCCAGCGTGTCACGCACGCGCAGCGATGCCGGCGTGGTGGCCGACCTGCGTGCTGAGTTCGACCGGTTCTACCGGGGCCAACCGAAGCCGAGAAAGGAAGTGGCGCACATGGCGATCCTCGTCGCACAGACCGCGCTGCTGCTGCCGGACCGTAGCGCCTGCAGCACGGATCGAGTGCGTTGCCACCAAGCTGTAATGGGCGTCCGCACCCGCGATGACGAGGCCAGCCTGCAGGCCACCTTGCGTGCGTTCCAGGACGCTGGGCTGGACCTGACCACCTTGGGCGAGAAGGCGTCTTGAGTGCATCGCATCCACGCATGGCGTGGATGCAGCGTGCGATCACCAATGGAAAGCGTGCCGAGCAAGCTCGGCACCTACCAGAAGCGGATATACGGCACGGTAGATCCACGCCATGCGTGGATGCGGTGTGCGATCACCGACGAAGAGCGTGCCGAGCAAGCTCGGCACCTACCAGGAGCAGATATCCGGCACGGCACATCCACATCACGCGTGGATGCAGCGTGCGATCACCGATGGAGAGCGTGCCGAGCAAGCTCGGCACCTACCGGAAGCAGAGGTTGGTAGATCCACGCCATGCGTGGATGCGGCCGTGGAGTCGAGCAGGGCTCGACTTACTGGGCCTTTTCCACGTACTTGGCGAACACGTCGTCGATCTGCTTGTCCTTCACCTTCTTGCCGGCCTGGATCTCTTCGGCCTGGGTGAACATCGGGATGATCATCGCCATGCCGTCGATCTTGGTCTTCAGGTGCACGCCCGGGGCCTGGCCGAGGAAGCCATCCCAGCGCTGGCGCACCTTTGCCCAGTAACCGGCGGTGGCCTTCCAGTAGTTTCGCGCCGGGGTGAAATCGACCTCGGTGGTCTTCACGTAGTCGTTGAAGCCGAACTCGCGGGCGATCTCCACCTGGCTGCCATCGGCGTTGCGCTGCACCTTGGTGTTGAACTGCTCGTGGGTCCAGCCGTTCGGGGTCAGCGTGTGGCGGTTGATCACGGCCAGCGCGTTGTAGTCACTGCGCTTGGTGTACTCGCGGCGCGGCAGCGGACGCCAGCTCAGGTCGCTGGTCCAGCTCGGCACGTTGTTGGTGTAGGTCCAGGTGCCGGTGCCGCAATAGCGCGGTGCGTCGCTCACTTCGTATACGCACTGGGTCCAGGCGCCCTGGTTCACCGCCGCCGGAATGCTGCGCACCTTCCAGGTCTGGTCGGCACTGAACTCGAAACGGTTCGGTGCTTCGTACACCCAGTCCTGGCGCCAGTGCTTGGTGATGTGGCCGCTCTTCTCGTCCAGCAGCAGGTGCTGCAGCACGATGCGCTTCGGCGTGTCTTCGACCACGATGACCACTTCGTTGCCGCCGCTGCGCATCGCCGGCGCACGCTCGTAGCCCGGCTTCAGCAGCACGGTCTCGTCGAAGGCGAAGTCCACGGTGTACTCACCCTGCATGGCAAGGATGCTGTCGTGGTCACGGGCGATATCGGAGGGCTGCGCGCTGGCCACGCCGCTGGCGGCGAGCACAAGCAGGGCGCTGGCTGTCTGGAGCTTCATCGGGGTCTTCCTTCGGGGTTGCAGATGCGTTGAGAGGCCGTCCGTGGCCGACAGGCGTTCCATCAGGAGTGGGTCACAGGCGGATCAGCGGCAGGTCGCCGGGAATCCGCGGCGCCGGACGCCGCGCGACATCGGCACAGCAGCAATCGTCGATTGCCAGCTCGCCTTCGGCACCTTCCAGCCGTGCAATGCGGCGCGCGGTGGCTGCGCCCAGCGAGGACAGGGTCGACAGACTGGCGGCCAGCGTGCGGCCATCGTCGGCGGCATGCAGGCGCAGCGCGCACAGGCGCCAGCGCTGGCCACCCAGATGACCGGCCAGGCGTCGCCACAGGCGTTCGCCGACGCTGCCATCGCTGTCGTGCTCGGGCCCCGGCGGCAGCGCAGCCACCAGCCGGTCCCAGGCCAGGAAGTCGCTGTCCGGCAGCAGGTACAGGCGCCACACGCAGCGGCCGCGGCCATCGAGGAAGCACAGGCTTTCGCGCAGGCCTTCGCTGTCCACGCCCTGGCAGGCATGCACGCGTACGGCCTGGCGCCAGCCGCCCAGCTCGTTGCCGTCGGCGTGGTACAGGCACAGCACGGTGCCGAGCGTGGCCAGCTGTGCCGGGGTCGGCCAGGCCGCGCTGTGTGGCGCGGCGATGGAGTCATTCCTGCGTGCGGACAGTGCTCGGCTCATGAGGTCACCAGGAAACGGCAAGGCTGGCGGAGAAGGTGCGGCCCGGGCTGCTGAAACGATCGCTCAGTGCGCGGTTGGTGATCAGGCTCGGGGTGATGGACGACCATTCGATGTAGCGCTTGTCGGCCAGGTTGAACACGCCGACATTGAAGGTGGCACCCGGTGCGAAGTTCCAGTGCGCCATCAGGTCCAGCACGCCATAGCCGGCCGGCTGGTAGACGAACGGCGCCGGTGCGTTCGGATTGGTCTGCGCCGCCGGCGGCGGCAGGCGCTTCTTGCGCTGCACGAAGGTACCGGCCAGTTCGACGCCCCAGGTATCGGTGTCGTACATCAGGCCCAGCGTGCCACGCAGCGGATCGACCGAGGCCAGCGGTTCGTCATCGGTCCGGTTGTCACCACGCGACCAGGCCAGCGCACTGCGCAGCGCCCAGCCCTTCAGCGCCGGGCTGAGTTCACCGAACTCGATGCCGGCCTTCATTTCCGCGCCATAGATGCGCGCGTCGGCGATGTTCTGCGACTGGAACACGGTCAAACCCTGTGCGTTGCGGCCGGTATCGACGTTGGACTGGATGAAATCCTTGTAGTCGTTGTAGTAGCCGCTGACGCTGACGTACGCCGCCGGCGCGATGAAGCGCAGGCCAAGCTCGTAGCCGTCGCTGGTTTCCGGCTTCAGGTCCGGGTTGGCGATGGCGGTGTAGCCGAAGGCCACGTTGGTCAGGCCGATGTTGACGTCGTTGTACGGCGGCGAGCGGAAGCCACGCGCATACCCGGCGAACAGCGACCACTGGTCGGTGAAGCGCCAGACCATGCCCAGCTTCGGCGACACGCTGGTCTTCTTCAGCTGGGCCACGGCCGTGGTCGGGTTGTCTTCGGCGAAGATGCTGTCCACTTCCGGCTTCAGCTCGTAACGGTCCACGCGCACGCCCGGCACCAGCGACAGCTTGCCGTCGGCCAGGCGCATTTCATCCTGCGCGTACAGGCCCAACTCGGTGGTCTTGCTGATCGGGAAGTCACGCACCGGGAAGGTGTCGGGGGTAACGGTGTTGCTGACCACACCGGCACGGTTGACCTGGTAGCCGTCGCGCTTCTGGCGGATCTCGGTACGGGTGCCTTCGAAGCCGTAGGTCAATGCGTGCTCGACGCTGCCGGTGCTGAACGCCTTGTTGAACTGCGCCTGCAGGCCAAAGGCATGCTGGTCGAAGGAGAACACGCGGTGACGGCGGCTGCCGTCGGTGCGGGTCTCGTCGGTCTGCTGCCGCGTTTCGCTGTTCTGCGCATACACCTGCCAATGCAGGCTGTCGGCGAACGGCTGGTCCAGCGCATCCATTTCGTGGGCAAAGGACACGCGGGTACGCTTCTGCGTGTCGTGGGACTTCATGCCAGTAGCCGCAGCCATCGCGCCGGGGCGCGGTGCAACGCTGGCAATCGCCGACAACACATTGGTATCGGTGGTGTCTTCGTTGCCTTCCACGGTCAAGCGGAAGCGCTGGTCTTCGCTCGGTGCATAGACCAGCTTGCTGAGCAGGCTGCGGCCGTCGCGGTCCTGCGGATTGGACGCGGTACGGGTGTCGTTGTCGCTGCGCACCGTGCCCTTGTTGTCCGTTTCCTGGCCCTGGTGGTGGTTGACGTTGACCAGGCCGCTCCAGTGGTCGCCACCAAAGGCGGCGGTGGCACCGCCGAGCAGGCCCTTCCACTCACCGTCGTAGCCGAACTTCAGTCCGAAGTAGCTGTTCTTGCCGTCCTTGAGGTAGTCGGCCGGGTCCTTGGTGACGAACGCCACCACGCCGCCCAATGCATCGGAGCCGTACAGCGAGCTGGCCGGGCCGCGCACGATCTCCACGCGCTTGAGCGTATCGAGGTCGGTGAAGTTGCGGTTGGAACTGGCGAACGAACCGATGTCGAACCGGGTCGGCATGACGATGCCATCGGTCTGGATGCGCACACGGTTGCCGTCCAGGCCACGGATGCGGAAACCATCCAGGCCGAAGCGGGTCGCGCTGCGGGTGACCGACAGGCCCGGCTCGTAGCGCACCAGATCCTTGATGTCCTGCACCAGGTGCCGGTCCATCTGCTCGCGGTCGATGACGTCCACGGTGGCCGCCACGTCGCTCACCGCCCGCTCGGTGCGGGTCGCGGTGACCTGCACCCGGTCAAATTCGCGCGCGTCGGGCGCAGCGGCGGCAGCAGCGTGGGCGGACAGCGGCAACGCCATCCAGACAGCAAGACACAGGGCGGTATGGCGGGTCATCGGGTTCATTCGGTCAGGCAGGGGAACCCCCGGTTACCGGCACACCCGGAAGGTGCACGCGGTAGACCGAGGGGGAGAGAGCGGGAGCGGACGGGTCGCCCACCCTGTCGGCGCTGCCGGCAGGAGGGAGGGAGGCGGGCGACCAGGCCGCGATTACTTGGTCAGGATCAGCTTGTCGTTGCTGGTGTGCCGCAGGCGATAGAAGCGGTCGCCGTGCTGGATCAGGATTTCACGACGGCCCTTGAGCAGGGCTTCACTGTCGATGACCTCTTCCGGTGGAACGACGCGGACCGGTCGATCGCGGAGGGTCAGCGTTTCGGGGCGCAGCAGTACAGGTTGAGCATTCATGAGCATCTGGACTCGTGCGAGGGACGAGTTAAATGATAATGATTCTCAGTTGACAATCAACAACCATTCTCAATTTGATTGATGAGATTAATGATCGAATTCTGAAATGCGATAGATTTCATCTATTGAAAGATGGGGGCACACGGCTTTTGTAGAGTCGAGCCACGCTCGACTGCTCTCGCGCCGTCGCCTGGAAATGCCCGCGCTACGTGCGGAGTCGAGCATGGCTCGACTCTACAAAGGCCCGACCAACCTGGAGTCGAGCGTGGCTCGACTCTCCAAAGGGTTGTCAGGCGAAGACGGCTTCGACCTGGGCCCAGCCGGCCGCGTCGACCTGCTCCAGCACGTCCAATGCCTGCAGGTTCTGCAGCAGCTGGCTGACCCGGCTGGCGCCGAGGATCACGCTGGAAACGTTCGGGTTGCGCAGGCACCAGGCAATCGCCAGCGTCGCCGGGGCATGGCCGAGCGCGCGTGCCACCTCGCTGAAGCGCCGCACCTGGCCCAGGCGGGCCCCGGCGTCGGCCCCCAGCACCAGGTCCTGCAACCACTCCATGCCTTCCCGCCCCAGCCGCGCATCGGCCGGGATGCCCTGGTCGTACTTGCCAGTGAGCAGGCCCGAGGCGAGCGGCGAGAAGATGGTGGTGCCCAGGCCGGCACCCGCATACAGCGGCGCGTACTCGACCTCGACCCGCTCGCGGTGCAGCAGGTTGTACTGCGGCTGCTCCATCGACGGGCCCTGCAGGTTGCGCGCCTCGGCGATGTCCAGCGCCTGCTGGATCTGCGCCGCCGACCACTCCGAAGTGCCCCAGTAGAGGATCTTGCCCTGCCGTACCAGGGTATCCATGGCGTGCACGGTCTCGGCGATCGGCGCGTCCGGATCCGGGCGGTGGCAGTAATAAAGGTCCAGGTAGTCCACCCGCAGGCGCTTGAGCGCGGCATGGCAGGCGTCGGTCACGTGCTTGCGCGACAAGCCGCGCTGGGTCGGCCGCGGGTCCTTGGCACTGCCGAAGAACACCTTGCTGGACACGCAGAAACCGTCGCGCGGCAGTCGCAGGTCGGTGATCACGTCGCCCATGACCTGTTCGGCACGGCCGTTGGCATAACCCTCGGCGTTGTCGAAGAAGTTGACGCCATGATCCCAGGCGGTGGCCACCAGGTTGCGGGCCTCATCGCGCGGGACCTGGTCGCCGAAGGTCACCCAGGCGCCGAAGGACAAGGCGGAAATCGGCAGGCCGGTGGAGCCCAGGCGACGGTATTGCATGCGAATCTCCTGCTGCGGGCCCGCATCCGGGCCGGGATCGAACCCCATTCTACCCGCCGCCGCCAGCCGCAAGCCCTTGCCGTTGCTGGCCTGATCGGTACCGTTGGCCGCGCACACGCTGCTTTTTCTTGCCCCGGCCCCTGCCCTGCACTAGGCTTCCCGTTTTTCGCGACGCCCCAGGGGAGTCACTCACATGGTCGAAGGTTTGGGCAGGATCGGCTTCGGCCTGTTCGGGTTGGCGGTGCTGATCGGCATCACTTGGTTGTTTTCCAATAACAAGCGCGCGGTTGACTGGAAGCTGGTTGCCACCGGTATCACCCTGCAGATCGCCTTCGCGGCGCTGGTGATCCTGGTGCCGGGCGGGCGCGACGTGTTCGACGCGCTGGGCAAGGGCTTCGTCAAGATCCTCAGCTACGTCAACGAGGGCTCGGGCTTCATCTTCGGCTCGTTGATGGACACCAAGAACTACGGCTTCATCTTCGCCTTCCAGGTGTTGCCGACCATCATCTTCTTCTCTGCGCTGATGGGGGTGATGTACCACCTCAACATCATGCAGGGCATCGTGCGCGTGATGGCCTGGTCGATCACCAAGGTGATGCGCGTGTCCGGTGCTGAAACCACCAGCGTCTGCGCCAGCGTCTTCATCGGCCAGACCGAGGCGCCGCTGACCGTGCGCCCGTACATCGCCAGGATGACCCAGTCCGAGCTGCTGACCATGATGATCGGCGGCATGGCCCACATCGCCGGCGGCGTGCTGGCGGCCTACGTGGGCATGCTCGGCGGTGGCGACCCGGCGCAGCAGGCCTTCTACGCCAAGCACCTGCTGGCGGCCAGCATCATGGCCGCGCCGGCCACGCTGGTCGTGGCCAAGCTGCTGATTCCGGAGACCGGCACCCCGCTGACCCGCGGCACGGTAAAGATGGAAGTCGAGAAGACCTCCAGCAACATCATTGACGCGGCCGCAGCCGGCGCCGGTGACGGCCTGAAGCTGGCGCTGAACATCGGTGCGATGCTGTTGGCCTTTATCGCCCTGATCGCGCTGCTGAACGCCCCGCTGACCTGGATCGGCGATGTGACCGGCCTGGCCGCTGCCATCGGCAAGCCGACCAACCTGTCGACCATCTTCGGTTACGTGCTGGCCCCGATCGCCTGGGTGATCGGCACCCCGTGGGCCGATGCCACCACCGTCGGTTCGCTGATCGGCCAGAAGGTCGTGATCAACGAGTTCGTGGCCTACACCGAGCTGTCGCAGATCGTGAACGGCCAGATCGCCGGCGTGAGCCTGTCCGAGGAAGGTCGTCTGATCGCCACCTACGCGCTGTGCGGCTTCGCCAACTTCAGCTCGATCGCGATCCAGATCGGCGGCATTGGCGGCCTGGCCCCGGAACGTCGCCACGACCTGGCCAAGTTCGGCCTGCGCGCGGTGTTGGGCGGTACCATTGCCACCTTCATGACGGCGACCATCGCCGGCGTGCTGACGCACTTCAGTTGAACCCTTGGTTGAGAAAAGATTCCCTATGAGCAGCAGTGTCGTTGTCGTCGGTTCCTTCAATGTCGATCACGTGTGGCGGTGCGAGTCGCTGCCGGCACCGGGTGCGACCATTGCCGGCCGTTACAGCACCGGCCCCGGTGGCAAGGGCTTCAACCAGGCCGTGGCGGCCTGCCGCGCCGGTGCCGACACGCACTTCGTGTGCGCGCTGGGCGACGACGCTGGTGGCGCCACCGCCCGTGAGCTGGCCGCGCAGGACGGCTTCGGTCTGATCGCCGAAGCCAGCAGCGAACCGACCGGCACCGCCGGCATCTACGTCGATGCCCGTGGCCGCAACACCATCGTGATCGGACCGGGTGCCAACGCCGCGCTGAGCACCGACTTCCTGCAACAGCAGCAGGCCCTGCTGACCGGCGCCAAGGTGGTGCTGGTGCAGCTGGAATCGCCGGTGCAGACCATCGAAGCGGCACTGGCCACGGCCCGCGAGGCCGGCGTCACCACCGTGCTCAACACCGCACCGGCCGACGCCCCCTCGACCATCGGCCTGCTCAAGCTGGCCGATGTGATCACCCCGAACGAAACCGAGTTCGCAGCCCTGCTCGGCCGCCATGTCGGTGAGCGCGTGGATGCCAATGACGTCGCCGCGCTGGACGGTGCCAGCCTGCATGCGCTGTGCCGCAAGCTGGTCGGCAACGGCACCGTGGTGGTGACCCTGGGTTCGGTGGGTGTGTTCGTGTCGCATGCCGATGAGAACCTGCGCGGCGATACCCAGCCGTACTACCGCGTGGGTGCCGAACAGGTGCAGGCGATCGACACCACCGGTGCCGGTGACGCCTTCAACGGTGCGCTGGCCGCGTCGCTGGCGCAGGTGGCCGACGCCCCGTTCGCCCGCCACGTGCGCTTCGCCAACCAGTTCGCCGGTCGTTCGACCGAGAAGGAAGGCGCTGCGGCGGCGATGCCGCGCTTCACTCCGGCCGACGTGGAAGTGAAGTAGATCCACGCCATGCGTGGATGAACGAGCCCGGGCATGCAGATGCCCGGGCTTTTTCATGGGCGGTCCGCGCGCGGCGCGGATCTACTGCCAGCGCCGCAACAGCAGCCCCGCTGCAATCGCCAGCAACGCCACGGCAGCAGCCACCACGCCCAGCGTGTCCAGGCCCCAGCGTTCGATCGCACCGCCGCCGAGCAGCGCGCCCAAGCCGATTCCGGCGTTGGCCGCGGACACATTCAAGGTTCCCGCCAGCGCCTGCGCCTGGGGCGCCGCACGCATCACCCGCACCTGGCACAGCGGGAACAGCGCGGTGTGCGCCACGCCCCACAGGGCCAGTGCGATGAGCACGAACGTGCCGTGGCCGGCCAGGCCGACACTGGCCAGCATGCCCAGCGCCAGCACCGCGCAGAACACCAGGGTCGCGCCCAGCGGCGCACGATCGACCCAGCGCCCGCCCAGTGCATTGCCGATCAGCCCGACGGCCCCGAAGCCCATCAGCCACCAGCCCACCTGTGCCGCCGGTACCTGCATCAGCCGCTCCAGTACATCGGCCAGATAGGTGTAGGCCGCAAACATCGCGGTGAACACCAGCACCGACAGCAGCACATGGCCCAGCAACGGCGGCTGGCGCAGCACTCGTGCCTGTTCGCCCAGCGCGCGCCGCGGTCCGGCCACGGTGTCCGGCATCCACAACGCCAGCGCGCCCGCCATCAACAGCGACAGGGCCGCCAACAGCCAGAAGCTGCCGCGCCAACCGAGGGCGTCGGCGGCCAACGTACCCAGCGGGATACCGAACAGCATTGCGGCGGTAATACCCAAGTAGACGCGCGCGACCGCACGACCGCCCTGCCCTGCAGGGGCCAGCTGCGCAGCAGTCTCACTGGCGGTACCCCAGAACACCGGCAGGGCCAGTGCCGGCAGCACCCGCGCCAGCGCAAGCAGCCACGGCTGCGTGGCCATCGCAGCCAGCGCGTTGGAAGCCGCGAACAACAGCAGGATGGTCACGAACAGGCGGCGCCGGCCGACGTGTGACAGCAGCGCGGTCAAGGGTGGCCCGGCCAGCATCACGGTGAACGCGAACAGGGTGACCAGCTGCCCGGCACGGGCGATGCCCAGGCCAAGGTCGCGCGCCAGCGCGGGCAACAGGCCGACGATCAGGAATTCGGTGGTGACGATGACGAAGGCGGACACCGCCAGCAGGACGACCGAAAGACGTGCGCGAGCGTTTGCGTGGACAGCGGCCACGGTGGAATCGAGGGTGGACATGAGCGGGCATCAGGACAGGGGCCGCCAGCCTATTTCCTCCCTGAGTTCCGATTACTGCTATGTTTTCCATCGATTCCGGACTGAATTTCCCCCATGCTTCCCACCGAGCGCCTGCGCGGCATCGAGGCCTTCGTCGCCACCGCCGATGCTGGCAGCTTCACTGCCGCCGC
The DNA here is from genome assembly GCF_030236855.1 of Stenotrophomonas maltophilia group sp. Smal13. Taxonomy (NCBI): domain Bacteria; kingdom Pseudomonadati; phylum Pseudomonadota; class Gammaproteobacteria; order Lysobacterales; family Lysobacteraceae; genus Stenotrophomonas; species Stenotrophomonas maltophilia group sp. Smal13. The sequence goes on along the minus strand of NZ_JASJSQ010000069.1, from coordinate 2,697 downwards.
CGAACGCCTGCACCTGACCAGTTCTGCGGTGGGCAAGACCATCGCGCGGCTGGAGGCGCGTCTGGGAGCGCGGCTGTTCGAACGCAGCACGCGCCGCCTTCGCCTGACCGAGGCCGGTGAGGGCTTCTACCGCACCTGCGTGCGGGTGCTGGGTGAGCTGGCCGATGCCGAGTCGGTGCTGGTGTCGCACGCAGACGCGCCCGTGGGCCGGCTGCGCGTGGATGCCCCGGCCACCTTCGGGCGCCTGAAAGTCTGGCCGCTGCTGCTGCAGCTGGCCGACACGTTTCCGCAGCTGCGGCCACAGGTGACCTTCAGCGACCGTTTCGTCGACCTGACCGAGGACAGCATCGACCTGGCCGTGCGCATCGGTGGACCGGAGCCGCTCCCGGCCACCCTGGGCAGCCGCCTGCTCGGCTACGAATGCCTGCGCTTCTGCGCGTCCCCGGCCTATCTGGAGCGACATGGCCTGCCGACATCCGCGGCCGAGCTGGCCGGGCATGACGGCGTGCTGTTCGGACGCGCCGACGGCAGCATCGGGCCGTGGCAGGTGGCCGATGGCGGGCAGCGCAGTACACCGCTGCAGGCCCGCGCGCGCCTGGTGGTTGGCAGCGCCGAAGCGCAGGTGGCGGCGGTCGAGGCCGGCTTCGGCATCGCGCAGTTGGCCACCTGGCTGGTCGATGATGCGCTGGCGCGCGGCAGCCTTGTGTCGATCCTGCCGTCGCTGGACTGCCGCGGCCTGCCGTTGCGCCTGTTGTGGCCGCAGGGCCGGCAGCGGTTGCCACGCGTGGACGTGGCGTTGGACCGTCTCGGCAGCGGGTTGCAGATCGATCCGCCGCGCTGAGCGCAGCGCCATCACCGGCGGTCGCATCGAGCGGCTGCGACTGCCGGTCGCATTGCCCGCATCCCGCCCCTCACCCACCATCCGCGCAGCATTTCAGCGTGGGCAGGACATGGACGGATTTCCCTGGTTGCTGGTTGCCGCCGCCGGCAGTGCCATCGCAGCCTTGCTGCATATCGGCTGCATTGCCTTTGGGGCACCCTGGTACCGGTGGTTCGGCGCTGGCCCGCGCATGGTCCGGCTGGCACAAGCGGGGCATTGGTGGCCACCACTGATGACCGCCGGCATTACTGCCGTGCTGGTGGCCTGGACGCTGTACGCGCTGGCAGCCGCAGGCTGGCATTCGCCGCTGCCGGCCAGCCGTCCGGTGCTGTCGGGCATCGCCCTGCTGTTGCTGGTGCGCGCGGCGATGGGCTTCGGGCTGGCGCTGCTCCGGCCCGGCTACAACGGCCGGTACTTCTGGGTAGTCAGTTCACTGGCCTGCCTCAGCCTGGGGCTGGCCTTCGCGTTGGGTACCCGCCAGGCCTGGCAGAGCCTGGGGTAGCCGCCTACCATCGCCCGCCCTTGGGGGCGGCGGAAGCAACCGTCAAGCATCTGTTGATGCCGGTACGGCATGAGCTGGGTGCGGATCGGCCTGAACCGGAACGCCCCCGACACGGCCGTACCGCCGCCCGCGCCCTACAATGGGCGCATGCAGATCGGCCCGTACACCATTGCCCCCAACGTCGTGCTGGCGCCCATGGCCGGCGTTACCGACAAGCCTTTCCGCCTGCTGTGCAAACGGCTGGGCGCGGGACTGGCCGCCTCGGAAATGACCATCAGCGACCCACGCTTCTGGACCACGCGCAAGTCGATCCATCGCATGGACCATGACGGCGAGCCGGCACCGATCAGCGTGCAGATCGCCGGCACCGAGCCGCAGCAGTTGGCCGAAGCCGCCCGCTACAACGTGGACCACGGCGCGCAGATCATCGACATCAACATGGGCTGCCCGGCCAAGAAGGTGTGCAACGCCTGGGCCGGTTCGGCACTGATGCGCGACGAACAGCTGGTGGCGCGCATCCTCGAAGCGGTGGTCAACGCGGTGGACGTGCCGGTCACCCTGAAGATCCGCACCGGTTGGGACTGCGACCATCGCAATGGTCCGGTGATCGCGCGCATCGCAGAGAACAGCGGTATCGCGGCACTGGCGGTGCACGGCCGCACCCGCGACCAGCACTACACCGGCCAGGCCGAGTACGCCACGATCGGCGAGATCAAGGCCGCACTCCGCATTCCGGTGATCGCCAACGGCGATATCGATTCGCCGCAGAAGGCCGCCTACGTCCTGAAGGAAACCGGCGTGGATGCAGTGATGATCGGCCGCTCGGCACAGGGCCGGCCATGGATCTTCCGCGAGGTGGCGCATTACCTGGCCACCGGCGAGGAACTGCCACCGCCATCGCTGGCGGAAGTGCGCGACATCCTGCTTGGCCACCTGCACGCGCTGCATGCGTTCTATGGCGAGCCGCAGGGGGTGCGCATCGCGCGCAAGCACCTGGGCTGGTACGCCAAGGATCGACCGGAGAATGCCGCCTTCCGCGCGGTGGTCAACCGTGCCGAAGATCCGGCCAGCCAGATCGCATTGACGACCGAGTACTTCGACCGCCTGATTACCGGGGAACCGGCGTTGTCTTCGGCAGCCTGAGCGCGCCAGCCCCTCGTAACCCGCCCGACTGCCTTGATCCGTAGAGTCGAGCTTGCTCGACTGCTCCACACCGTAGAGTCGAGCGTGCTCGACTGGCTTTCTGAACAGTCGAGCGAGCTCGACTCTACGCGCCCCTTCCATTGATCACGCTCGACGCTACAAGAGCCCGCCC